>JAFZNL010000200.1 GCA_017550925.1 Lachnospiraceae bacterium
TCCTGATCGGGTCGGTACTGTTTACGTTAATTGGATTGTAACGAACTATAACACATAGCAACAGGAATGAGGCTCCTTAGTTTCTACCGTCCCGCCATCTTAAACGCCTCTTTGATCTGCGCCACATCTTTGCCGGTCACTTCTTCATCTAAGCGATACCGCACTCTCTCATAAACAGCCGTCGCATCGCCGATATCATATCCCTTTGCCGCATTCACAATATTGCCGTTCTCACCGGGTGTTTTGGTCCTGCGGATATCCGCTCCGTCTTTCTTATACTTTAGCAATTCCTTTTTATAAATTGCCCGCACTTTCTCTGCCGGCGTCTTGAAGATCGAAACACGCCTGCGATCGCTCACTTCTTCCCGGATACGCACCCGGACCTCATTTTTGACCCGGTAAGACTTGCCACCCTTCTTACTGCCCTGCCGGTTACTGAGCAGAAGCTTGACAACAATCCGTATGAAGCGAAATAGCAGGATTGCCATCATGGTAAGCCCAAAGATCCAAACCAGGGCATCTAAAATCTGCATGATCATGGAAAACACGCCGCCATCATCTTCACCCTCCGCCAGCATTTTCATCAGGTCGCTCATATCACCCATCATTGCCGCTGTCCCGTCTTCGGGATGCTCACCGAACAGCTGAGAGAGACGGTTCGACAAACCGGTCCAGAACAGATAAGCCATCTTGTTGATGAACCGCACCAGCCTGTCCGAACGGATAAACAGCATGCAGGCCGCTGCCACTGCCATGACTGCGGATGCAAACATGGTATTATTCCGGAAGATGTCCGCAACGGGCATATCGTCCGTCAACTGTCCGGAACTGGAGAGTTCGTGGAAACTTGCGATGATCTGCCGCAGCATGACCAAAAGAACATAGGCAATGCCCATATAATAAACAATGGCGGAATACCCCAGTTCAAACTTGCCCGTCACCAAAAATGCCAAAAAGAAGATCACGGCAAGGGCCGGATGAATGTCAGGGACACTTTTTTCCTCATTAAAAAAGTTGCGGATATCCAGTAGCGTTAGCACCACCGCGCCCACTGCCAGCCGGATCTTGCCGGTGATCACCAGCGGCACCATGATACTGAATGCGATGGTCACCACATGACCGGCCATATAGATGCCGAAGTTTTTCGCATGCTCACGCAACAGATAACTGGCAAGGAGCAATACGGCAAAGCCGATAAACTCCATGGCTGCCATTTTGATCTGCATGCCGGAGCTGATCACCATACAGCCGCTGATCACGATCATATATAGAAGGATTAAGTTGATCATATCCCGATAGATCGGAAATCTCTTTGTTGTCATGCAAACTCCTTAGTCCTTGCTCTCCCACCAGGTGTACTGCTCCGCCTTAAACTCATCTTCCCGCTCTTCGCTGTACATGGCCGGAATGATAAAATGCACAGAATAGCCTCCGCTCCTGAGGGCCTCAAACCGGCTGGTGATCTCTTTTTTCCTGTAATTGGAGATCACGATATACTCCACAGACTGTCCGTCCTTGCCGATCCTTTCGTCCATCAGGCTGACAAAGGGACATGATGTTGTGGCGTAGCTGAGCCTTGCCAGCGTCACTTCGATGGCGCGGATATGTGACATATCGGCCCCTGCCTCCATGGACACATAGGACAGCGTCGCATCTTTATCCTTTTTATTTTTCACGGCAATTGCCGCTGAACCGATTCCCGTCCTGACCGCGGAAATATCCACACCGTTGGTATAAAGGGCCGTGGGAATGTGGGATGAGATAAAGCGGGATGCTAAGTGAGCTGCGATCTTGATGGCCCACTCGGCGATCTCTGCGGCATGCATCATGCTGTTGGCTTCCACGTTGAGCAGCAGCACCACTTTTTTGGAAAACGTGGTATTGAAGGTGTTAACGGACAGGTTGTCGTGCCGCGCCGTTACCTTCCAGTTGATGGAGCGGATATTGTCGAAAGGCTGGTAATCGCGGATGCCTGCAAAGGTAAAAGGATCCTCGTTCAGGCGCATGTTTTTTTCCGTCTCGCCAAGAAGATTGTTCACCTCATCCGGCAGGTCCTGATGACGGATCCTGGCCGGCAGGACGCAGACACTCTCAGACCCGCGCCTGGTCTCGATCATTCTTTCATTCATAAAAAATGACCGGCAGATCAGATCCAGGTCATCCGTTGTGTAAAAGCCGCGTTTGCTGCACACAAAGGGATAGGTCCTCGTGATCTTCTGCCAGGGCATAATCGTAAAAAAGTCACTCCGGTAATACTTGTCCGTCACATTGGTGTTGTTTCTTTTTTCAAAAAGAAAGGTCCTTGTGATGGAAAACTTCACCTGCAAGATCGGAATGGGCATATATTTTCTGTTTTCGATCACCTCGACAAGTTCGTTGGTCTGGCCCTCATAGAGCACATCCCGGTCAAAGGAAAGGGACGCCTTGAGGTTTTGGTTCCACAGCCGCCTGTACATCAGGGTCTGTACCCAGAATACCAAAACCGCGAGGAGAAATGCGATCAAAAGTTTCATGCAAAGTCCTCGCTGGGAACTGTGATCTTTTCCAAAATACTGCTGATGATCTCTCGTTTGCTCTTATGGTCCGTTGCGGAATAATACAAAATCCTGTGAGTCAGCACATCCGCCGCGATGGGCTTGATGTCATCCGGCGTCACATAATCCCTTCCCATGGTCAGGGCATGGGCTTTTGCGATGGTCTGCAAAGACAGCGCCGCTCTGGGGCTGGCACCGGTTAAGATATCCGGATTTTTCCTGGTGGCCTGAGTGATTTCCACGATGTATTTTACCAGTTCAGGATGTACGCGGACAGTCTTCGCAAGTTCCTTCATGCCGACAATATCGTCGGTAGTTAGTACCGGCTTACAATTATCCATGGGGTCGGAAGATGCAAACCTGCTCAGCATCTGTGTCTCCTCTTCCTCGGTGGGAAATCCCATGGAAAGCTGCATCGCAAAGCGGTCAAGCTGTGCCTCCGGCAGGGGAAAAGTGCCTGCTGTCTCAATGGGATTCTGGGTCGCAATGACCATGAAAGGCTCGTCCAGCCGGCGGCTGACACCGTCCACTGTCACCTGCCGCTCCTGCATGGCTTCCAGCAGTGCGGACTGGGTTCTCGGCGTGGCGCGGTTGATCTCATCGGCCAGCAGGATATTCGTCATGATGGGACCTTCCACAAAAGTGAAGGCCTCCTCTTTTTTGTTATAGATATTCAGACCGGTGATATCGGCAGGAAGCAGGTCCGGCGTAAACTGGATCCTGGAAAACTTCCCTTCAATGGATGTCGCCATGATCCGCGCCAGCGTTGTCTTTCCGGTGCCCGGCGTATCCTCCAAAAGTACATGCCCGCCGGCGATCATCGCCGTGATGACCATATCGATGGTATGCTCATTGCCGATAATGACCTTTTTGATATTCTCCTTCAGGGCGTCGAGACCCTTCTTTGCATCTGCCATGGTGATTTCTGACACGTTCATATCCCCCTTGAAATGTATTTATCGTTATCTATCGAAAATTCATGATTATGAGAAAAATCCTTCCCCCGTTATAATATGCAAAAACTGCTGTATCTCTTCCCAGGCCTTTGCAGACTCCGGAAAGGTGTTGAGTCCCAACTGGAATACATGGAACATTCCCGGATATACATGCTCCCGGATCTTCACGCCCGCCGTCCTTGCCTTGGCGGCAACGCTCCTGGTATCATCCAGCAGCATCTCCAGCTCTCCTACCTGCATCAGCATGGGCGGAAACTGATTGTACACCCCGAAGATTGGTGAAATATAAGGTTTTGCCGGGTCATGGTTCGCATAGTATCCCTTTTTAAAAACCAGCGTATGCTTTGATCCGCCGAAAATGGGATCGCTGTCATAATTATCCTGATAGGAATCTCCGCTCTTGGTCAGGTCCGTCCAGGCAGACATGGTGATGATCCCTGCCGGCATCGCGATCCTGTGGTCCCGCAGGAACATACAAAGCGCCAGCGTCAGGCCGCCGCCCGCCGAATCTCCGGAGATGATGATATGCTCCGGTTTATATCCCTGCTGCAGAAGCCACCTGTAGGAAGATACCGCATCCTGCAGCGCCGCCGGATAAGGATTTGCCGGTGCCACACGGTAATCGGGGGACAACACATCAAAACCGCCCGATATATCGTGATAGTAAGTCGCTACCGCACGGTAGGTATTGTGCAGTTTTCCATAGTATCCGCCGCCGTGGAGCTGCAAGATCACATAGCGCTGCTCCCGGGGACGGGTATCGTCTTTTTTCTCAAGAAGCTCCATCTTGTAGAGTTCCCGGTCGATCACCGTATTGACCAGATGCTCCGGAAACTTCCATTCCCTCTCATGCTCGCTGATCAGGTTTTGCAGATCCCCGTTCACACGCAGCTGTCCGAAAACCGGCAGATGGTTTGCCATCTTTACGATGCCGCGCGCTGTCTTTCCCCGCAGACTGATATCGTCCGCCGGTTTGACATGCTGCGTATCCTCAGCTACCTTCCCATCCTCTTCATTTCCTTCATCATCCATCTTAAGATGCGATAAAATATCCTCACATACTGTCTTGAAATCTTCACTTACTTCCTGATATGTATAACGCAGTACTTTAATTCCTAAATCATCCAGATATTGATCTTTCTCTTTATGCCTTTTCTGTGCTTCCTCATCGCCCGGCTGCGAACTATCCAGTTCAATCACAACATTGCTTTTTGCACAATAAAAATGCACGATGTATCGTCCGATGATCTTTTGGCGATAAATCGTTTCCGGTAATGGTTTCAAGAAATCCAACCATAAATGACGCTCTTCTTTTGTCATGTTTCTGCGCAGTTTTCTCGCATTATCCAACAGAATATGGTCTGATCGCATATAAACTCCTTGTTAATTATTGATGCTGACATAACGGATTGTTCCGCACTTCGTGCTCTCACAATCCTGTGAAACATTCGGATATCGTGGTACTACCGTACCACTTTTATCCTCATGTTTCGGCGGGTCATAAGGTATGAAAGCCACTTGCATGTAAACATGCAGTGGTTTCATACTTTTGACCCTGTCAGCATCATATATGAAACCTTCTTCTCAGCTCCCGTCCCGCAGCGCCGCCGCCCAGCAGTAGTGTGCCCAAAAAATAGAGGAAGGTTACGCTGGTACAGATCAGCGGCATGATAATATTCGAAATGACATGTGTAAAATAAAATACCAGGATCACCAGGGAACAAACGCCCATCAGGATCAGCAACAGCAGATAGCTTTGCCAGCGGCTGCGGTTGAGCATCATCAAAAAGAATACGATACCGTCTCCCAATAAGATGATCCCCGGGATCGCCCACTGCACCGACCAGCCGTTCATCCCGTTCCAATAGTCGATCTCGAATAGAAAGACCATGGTGATCAGCAGCTGCAACCCGACCTTTGCCGCAAATCCCGAATCATGGGTAACCCAGTACACCACAAACAGATAAATATATAAAAATGTAAATCCCGTGATCACCGACCATGGGTAATGGGTCGGCATCAGATAGTTGATCATGGCAAGGATCGTCTCCGCCACGATCATCAAAAAGAGCACCAGCCGCAGCCAGAACCGCAGCACCCTGCGGCGCTTCGCGATATCCGGATAAGGCGCATTATCCCCAAACAGTTCCTTCACATGGGTTGCATCCTCCGGGGATACCTCCTCCGTGACGCACTGGCACAGGGGACAGACCTGCATATTCTTTTGATATAAGATCACATTACAATTCGGACATCTGTTCATTTATTTTTCCTGTTATTTCTTTTTTTCTTTTTCTTCTCTTTTTTCCTGGCATTCCTCGCCCGCACACCCTTGTTTTCCGGTTCTTCATCGGGGATCACATCATTTGTCTCCACTGCCACTTCTACGCCGTCACCTACGATCAGGCGGAAAAAGCGTTTTTGAATGGATACGTCCACCAGCCTTGTGGTAAATGTCAGGATCAGCGTTCCGTTGCAGGAAACGATGGCACCCTTTAAATCCTGACCCTTAGACATGTTCAGCATGGCATAAAAATGCTCCACATACTTTTGATAGGGCTCCCGCAATACCACATTGCCGATATTTGTCATGGTTGCCGTCGTGCCGTTTATGATCCCGTGGTAAACACTGCGGATCGCGATATTCTTGATAAAGATCGGGATCGGACGCAGGAACATATTTTTCTCATTGGAGACATTATAGGACAGGATCGTATCGAGATTCTCAGGCGTGATCTGCGCCTTCAGGCTATCCTTTACGATCTGAAGAACCTCATCAAAACTATAGTCGTCCTTCTCCGGCTTGAACAGGGCAGCCACCATGGCAAAGAAATTTCTGAGGGTGTTGGAATTATAATAAGAACGAAGATCCACGGGTACACAACAGTTGATAGGGTGTTCCGTGGGCGTTTTATGCAGATACTCTAAATAAATGGAATACACAAAGCAGCCCACCAGGTATTGATTGATGGTGACCTGATGACTTTTGGCCGCGGCTTTTAACTGATCCAAAGGGAAATAGCCGTGCATCACGCCCAGTTCACCCTTCGGGCGCCGCTCACCCTTTATGATCACGGCGCGTTTGGACCGGTAAGCTTCGTCTGCGCTTTTGGGCTTGCGGAAATTTTTGCTGTAACTGTCTTCCTGATCTAAGGAAAGCCCCGGAGAGAGCCTGTCTTTTTCCCCTGCAAACGCCGCATCATCACGATGGGCAAGACGCAGATACTGATAGATCAGTTCTTTTAAAAACAAAAGTCCCCCGTACCCATCCGTCAGGGCATGAAAAACCTCCAGGTTGATCCTTTTCTGATAATAGGTCACCCGGAACATGTAGTGATTGTTCATGCTCTTGTTGATGTAGGTACCGGGATAAGAGTTTTCTTCCGTCACCCGCGGCGGTTTTCTGTCGTTTTCTTCAAAATAATACCAGAAGATGCCCATCTTCAGACGCATGCGAAACGCCAGAAACTGCGGTAACAGAATATCCAAAGCCTCCTGCAAAAGTTCACCGTCGATCTCTTCTGTGAGCGTCGCGCTGATCCGATATACATTGCTCATTTCCTTGCTTGCAATGACCGGAAACAGGATCGCAGTATTATCCAGTTTTGCCCAGGCCGGTCGCCAACCGGCTCCTTTTTTCTTCATAAAAAATCCTTGCCAATTCTTATTCCGTAACCCCGACGATCTTGTCAAGGGCTGCCACAAGCTGTCCGATCTCCGGTTTGGTCAGCTGTGCATCAGCGCCCAGTGCTTCTCCTTTTCTTCGCACATCATCGTTGATGGTTGACGAGAAGATCACCACCGGAATATCCTTTAATTTATCATCGGTCTTGATCAGCTTCGTCAGTCTGTGTCCGTCCATCTGGGGCATCTCAATATCGGTGATCACAAGCTGTGCTTTCTCCAGGATTGTCTGCTCATCACGCCATTTGCAGAGAAGGTCCCATGCTTCCTGTCCGTTCTCTGTATGGGTCAGTCTTTCATAACCCGCTGTGATCAAAGATTGCGAAATCAATTTATTCAGAAGTTCCGAATCTTCTGCGATCAGGATTGGTACATCAATACGTGCCCTGCTTGCAAGATGAGCAACCTCTTCCACCTTCAAACCTGTGGATGGATTGATATCTGTCACGATCTTCTCGAAATCAAGGATGATGATCAATTTATCATTGATCTTGACAATCCCGGTGGAAACGCCTGCATCCGCGCCGGAAAGAGTCAGGTCAGGCGGCAATACCTGGGTCCATGCCACGCGGTGAATGCCTTTCACGGAATCCA
>JAFZNL010000201.1 GCA_017550925.1 Lachnospiraceae bacterium
ATCGATACCCTTTTAGAAATGTTGCCGGATGAGGATCCGAGGAAAGCACATATCGGCCGTGACCTGATTACCTATGTGGAAGACAGGAAAGGCCATGACAGACGCTATGCCATTGCACCGGACAAGATCAAGGCTGAGATCGGCTGGGAGCCGGAGACCATGTTCAAGGATGGCATCAAGAAGACCATTCGCTGGTATTTTGAGCATGAAGACTGGATGAAGAATGTGACCAGTGGTGATTATCAGAAGTATTACGAGACGATGTATAATGTATAGAAACCTTTGAGATTAGGTGTAATAAGGAGGTTACGATGAAAGGAATCATTCTTGCAGGCGGCAGCGGAACCCGTCTGTACCCACTGACAAAAGCAATTTCCAAACAAATCATGCCGGTATATGACAAGCCCATGATCTATTATCCGCTTTCAATTTTGATGTTGGCAGGGATCCGAGAGGTGCTTGTGATTTCAACGCCCCGTGATCTTCCGGTATTTGAAGAGCTCTTCGGAGATGGAAGCCAGCTGGGCATGTCCTTTTCCTATGCTGTGCAGGAAACTCCCAGAGGGCTTGCGGATGCCTTCCTGGTAGGTGAGCAGTTTATTGGCTCCGATAGTGTGGCACTGGTACTCGGTGATAACATTTTCTACGGACAAAGCTTTTCATCTGTGCTGCGCAGGACAGCCGGCAGAGTAGAGGATGAAGGAGGCGCAACGATCTTCGGTTATTATGTCAGAGATCCGAGAGAGTATGGCGTAGTGGAATTTGATGAAAACGGAAAAGCGCTTTCCATCGAAGAGAAACCGGAGCATCCGAAGAGCAACTACGCAGTACCGGGACTGTATTTCTATGATAACGATGTGGTAGCCATCGCAAAAGATGTGAAGCCTTCTGCCCGTGGTGAGATTGAGATCACCAGCGTGAATAACGCCTACCTTGCAGCAGGCAAGCTCAGCGTGGAAACCTTAGGACGCGGCTTTGCATGGTTGGATACAGGAAATCACGATTCCTTGCTGGATGCGGCGGATTTTGTAGCAGCATTCCAGAAGCGACAGGGCCTTTACATTTCCTGCATTGAAGAGATCGCATATAAGAGAGGTTTTATTGATAAAGATCAGCTACTGCGATTGGCAGAGCCTCTGATGAAAACGAACTACGGTAAGTATCTGACAGAGGTTGCGAATGGACTCTAAGCTGAAGGCAACGGTTTCGGTTTTTGCCGCACTGATGGTACTGCTGGTAGTGGGAATTGTGCTTGTGTTAAACGGCGCAGGCAAGGCTGGCAGGAACGGTGATAGAGCTGCCGGAAAAGATGGCAGCAGCGTTGCAGAAGGCATGACAGATGCCAATGAAGATAGTTTGACCGGTATGGTGGATCATGACCTGGCTGAGAAGTATAATCTTAGCCCGGTTCGTGATCCATATGCTTTTTTGGAGGATGAAAGCTTTTTCCTGCAGGAGGAAACAGAGGATCAGACGGAAGCTGTCAATGGTCTGTCACTCCTTGTTTCCAGCATCCAGAAGGACCTTCGAATCTTTGTGGTGGACGGCCTTGGCAGCGTGGTATCCGGACAGGAATTTGAGGCGCAGATCCGGGAAAAGTCCGCGGGCGGCGAAATAAGAAGCTTGAAGGATGTGGATAAGGACGGGATCTTATACACGGATGGTCTTGCAGCCGGTGATTATGAGGTGGTCTTAGCACCTATCGACGGGTATTCTGTTCCTTTTGATCCCATGCCGGTGACGATTCTCGATAAGGTGTCCTATACTGTGCTGCCGGATATTTCTTTTCTGATCCATACAGAGGATGAGGAAGGGATTGATGCTACTGTGGAGGATACAGCGGTAAAAGAAGCGGAAAACGATGCGGACGGAACAGAGACCAATGTGCGGCTCCAGGATGGAGTAAGCATCTTTGGCATCGATGTTTCCAAATGGAACAAAACCATTGACTGGAATAAAGTGAAAAACCAGGGCGTTGATTTTGCTATCATCCGCTGCGGATATCGGGGTTCCAAGAACGGTTATTTGATCGAGGACTCCTATTTTGAGGAGAATATTAAAAATGCCACTGCAGCAGGCGTAAAGGTGGGCGTTTACTTTTTCACCCAAGCAAAAACGGCGGCAGAGGGCGTGGAAGAGGCCAGCATGGTGCTGTCCCTGACCAAAGGCTATGATCTGTCATTTCCGCTTTATATTGATACGGAAGGAGCCGGTGGCGGAAGGGCAGACGGCATTAGCGTTTCAGAGCGGACAGAGGCGGTCAGGGCTTTTTGTGAGACGGTGGAAAATGCAGGATTGACAGCCGGCGTCTATGCCAGCAAATCTTGGCTGAACCATAATCTGGATATGGGACAGCTTTCCGGATACAGTACCTGGCTGGCGCAGTATTCGTCAAAGGCAACTTATGACGGAACTTACGATATGTGGCAGTATACTTCTGCCGGCAGACTCGACGGTATCGACACGCTGGTGGATTATGATCTTTCCTACGTGGATTTTACCAATGCGGCAGGCGGACAGCCAAAGCGCCTTTCGGAAGAGAAACCGGAGGGTGAGGAAACTGCGCAGGAAGCAGCGGCAGGACAGGAAGGTCAGCAGGCAGAGGTTGAAGGCGGTCAGGGAGCCGGTGAGGGACAGTAGCAGATGAGTCAGGAACGGTCTGAAAAAATGAATCGAGATCTCGGCCGCAGCAGTCTGTGGATCTGGCCGGTTGTGTCATTGATCTTTGCCGTAGCGCACATTCTTGTGGTCTCCGGCAGGGACAGGGTGACCTTTCATCCAACCACCCCGCTTCAGCCCTATATGATCGGGATACTGGTCCTGTTTTTCTTCTTTACCTGGAGCTTTTATCTTGCCCTGCTGCGGTGCGTGATGAAACTGCTCAGAAAGGAACAGGAGTTTTTCTATCGGTTTCGTTTTTTTGCCGGATATTTTTTTTTCATGTCCCTGTTTTGGGTTTTGACCTGGCCGGGAATCTTCAAAGGGGATGAGTTTTATGTGATCCGGGCGGCCCTGTCTTTTGAGCTTTCGGCAATGCAGAGCGGGCTGACATCTGTGTTCTATATCATTGCTCTTTTGTTTTTCCCTTCCATGGCCACCATCGTATTTTTTCAGCTGGTGGTGATCTGCGGTGTGTTTGCCTATGTAGTGGGAAATCTGTGGGAGCGGTTTTCAACAAAGGCGAGATATGTGTTGCTGTTTCCTTTTGCGTTATTCCCGGTGATTGATGCGAATCTGTTTACCCTTCGCGCAAGTCTTGTGGGATGGCTGTTTCTGCTTTTGCTTTGCTATTTGTGGAAGATGAAGGACGAACCTGGTGATATTATCAAGATATCAGTGGTGGCAGGATTGATCTGCGCATGGCGTAGTGAGTTTATCTATCTGATCGTCTGTTTGCCATTGTTACTTATGATCCGAAAAAAAGTGAGCCTGCGAGGCGTGTTGTTTGTGTTTCTTGGGGTCTGTATCTTCTGGCAGGGATTTAGCATTCCTAATAAGATTGCAGCAAACGGACAGAATAAGTATCCAATCTCTCTGGTGCTCAATCCCGTTGCCAATCTCTTTACGGAAGTGGAAGAGCTGAAGGGTCCGGATGTACACGGGGATGTAATGGCTATCAATGAGGTGGTGGATGCGGCGCAGCTTCGAAAGGACGCCTCGGTGCGCAATATCAGCCAGTACTGGAATATCCCGGATGTACTACCGAAGGAAACTCTGTCGGGTTTTATGAAGGCGGCGATCCGGCTGATCGTATATAATCCCGGAAAGTTTTTGAAATACAGATGGCAGACATTTTTATATACCAACAGTTTTTATGACGGTTATACGAATCATCCCGGCGGAGAGGACTTAGATGCCATCGGTAAACTGACTTATTATGGCATGGACTACGGGAATTATTTCCTGTTGAGCAGGCCATTCCTTGGGTATGACCTGCGGATGAAGGTGATCTCCCTGTTGGCATGCCGGACTTATGAAAAAGGGAATATCCACGGCAATGCTCTATTGGTGATTCTGTACAATGTATTGCCGGTTGTCCTGTTGTCGGTGATCATGCTGATCGTATTTGCGATGAAGAAAAAGTGGGAGCGTTTCTGGTTGCTGCTTTTGGCGCTGGTGCAGTTTCCACTGGTATTTTTAACCGCTCCGGCCATGTTCTTTATGTATTATTACTGTTTCTATTTATGCGGCTGGGTGTTTCTGGCCTATACGCTTTCGAGTTGGATGGAGAAGAGACATAATGCTGATAAGAATGGCGGAAATACGAATTAGAAAAATCAGTTAACGAAAGGAACGTGTAAGGACAGATGAATATCATGCGGCTGTTTGCTGCGGCTTTGCTTCTTTTTGTATGGCCGCCGGCAGCGGGAAATCTGATATCGTCTCTTTGGAAAGACAAAAAAACATCCTTTGCGGGAATGTTCGCAGAGGGTGCTGTATGCATGCTTGCGATTTTTGAAGTGCTGTTTTTGGTGGTGTCTAATACCGGACGGGGATTGTCAGTCCTTGCTACGGCTTGGCTGGTTGTGACAGTTCTAGTTTTCGCCGGCTCAGCTGCATTGTTGCTTATTCGGATTCGGTCTGCGAAGGGGAATGGGAAGAACAACGATGATGAGAAGAAAAGTGAGAAGGCAAGTGAAACTGAGAATAAATCAGAAAAAGAAAACGGAATTGAGAAAGAAGGCATTGGAGAAAGCTCTTCGCACGTTTCCGTCGTTCTGCCATTGTTGATCAGCGCAGCTGTGATCATGGCAGCTGTCTGCATCAGTAAAGTGCCTGCTGTCAGTGAACAGTACCGGACAGCTGAAACAACGGTCGTGATCCTGAGGGACGGATCGTTTTTCGGAACCGATCCGCTCACCGGATTGTGGCTGGCAGATGTGACCCTGGATCAGAGAACGGAAGCTTTGCCTGCCTTTTATGCAGTGCTCTGCCATTTTACGGGGATGACAAAACCCTGGCAGCTGCTGGGCACAGTCGCGGCTTTATGGATGATCCTGTTGGCGTTATCTGTCCTGTATGAGGCGGCAGACCGCCTGCTTGGCTTGAAAGACAGGCGGTTTTGGGTTTTATGTTTGGTATTTTGCCTGTGTGCGTTCTGCGTGGGCGGCGCATATCGAAATCCCTTTTATGATCTGCTCCATGTGCCCTATGAGGGACGGACAGTGTTATCATTTTTGATCCTGCCCATGATCTTCTTGTCAGTGATTTCTCTTAGTGGGATTTCGAAACAGGGATCCGAAGAGAGAAATGCACTGAATATCAATGGAACGGAAGTTAGAAAAAAATCAGAAAGGAGCAATGAAGCGAAACATGAGCGGAAGGGATCAATGATCCTACGGACAGTCCTTTGTCTTTTGACATCCGTTTTGGCAGCAGCCTGCGTATGCGGGATCGGCTGCGGTCTGTTCCCTGCCCTGTGTGAACTTCTGGTTTTGGTGCTATGCCTGATCGGATGGAATTTGCAAAAGCGATTTACGGCTTAAAACTGGACGACCAATACTGGGGTCTGTATCTGGTTTCGATACTGATCTTGTTTTATTGCGCCTTTCGATGGAAGAGCGTTGGTGGTGACGGACAGACAGCCCGGATGATGAACGAAAAAAATGTTGGCGTGACCGATGATCGGAAAGTTAGCAGTCGCTTACTTTTCATTACGGCCACCTATTGCATACTGTCATTCTTCCCATTCTTTCTCGGAAAACTTTACGATCTGACAGCAGGGATTTTTCCTGAGAGTTACCGTTATGAGGAACTGTCTCACATTTGGCTTTATCCGCTGATCCTGCCTCTTGCGTTGGGGATTGCAGTCAGCTTTGCATCAAAGGTTGAGGATGTGCAGCTGTCGGTAAAACCAGACGGGAAAACGGATGGAAAAGAGAAGTCGCTATATGACAGATTGCTTCCTGCTTTTCTGATCGGCATTTTGATCCTAGTTTTCTGCTGGGCGGGCAATCCGCTGACGATCTTCAGGGACGCAAAGGAAACTGTGAAAGAAAATGGCTACGGCGCCTTTTTTACCAAAGAAGAGTCCGGAGCATTTGACCTGATCCTGTCCGATGCGGATGTCATCGGCGCCGGCGATATTACCATCTGGGGAAGCCGGGAGATGATGGCAAAGAGCAGGACATATGACGCCAGACTGATGCCGGTGTATGGAAAGGATATCGTCATCCACCCGGAAAAGTATTCCCAGGAGATTGAAACCTTTGCAGCGAACTATGATCTGTACGAAGCAAAAGCAGACCATGTGGGGAGCAAGGCAGATGCCATTGGTGTAATCGCGAATACCCCGAATCTCTATGAAGGTGTTGCCTGTGATTATGTGGTGATTTATGATCCTGCCAGCCAGGGCGCCGATGTGGATGCGGACGGGATCTTTTCGGAGACGGGATACCGAAAGGTAGGACAGTCAGGGCGGTATCTGATTTACTCGCGGATCTTGTAAGGAGTTATATGACAGCAGTTGGAATTATACTGAGCATCATATGGATGGCTGTGCTTCCGTTTTTCGGAGGCTGCATTTTGCTGCCGTTTTTTAGAAAGCAGGAGGAAAAGGCTTCGGTTGCTTTTTTGCTTGGTTGCGGCATCGCGCTTCATTATGCTGCCTATGAGTTTTTAACTCTGGCAGGGAAACCGCTGCATCTTGGCATGCGAAAGGTGAGTCTGATCTTTGCAGCAGGCGCTGTTCTGTTAGCGGGGTGCGGCTTAAGGATGCTAATAAAAAATAGGAGCAGCGTTAGGAACTGGGAGTGGAAAAAACTGCTAAAGGACCCCTGCTTTTATCCTGCAGCGGGACTTGTGATCTGGCATGTGTTAGCCATTCTAATTTTTGCTGTACCGGATCCTGATGATGCATTTTATTCATCCCTTTCTTCCATGAGCTACGCCTATGACCTGTTGCTGGAAAAGGATGCCTATATCGGTCTGATGAACCAGGCGATTCAGAAACGCTACGCCTTTTCGGCATTGCCCATCTATCAGGCCGGACTGAGTTGGCTTTCCGGTGGACTGCACCATCTGGTGATCACCCACAACTTGTTCCCGCTAGTGTATATTCCCCTTGGCTACGGACTGTATACGGATATCGTTCGGATATGGATCAGGCAGAGAGAGGATCGTCTTTTATCCCGTGATGAGAAAGACGATAGCAAAGATTTTGCATCTAGCATAGATGAAACAACCCTTTGTGTCCGTGTCCTTCTGACCTTGGCAGTACTCCATACGGTAGGTGATTATTTCATTTTTTCCCAGGAAGCCTACCTGATGACACGCATGTGGCAGGGAAAGGGGCTGTTTGCAGCCATCGGCATTCCGCTTTTATTCCTTGCGGTGCATTATGCTAAGAGGCGTGGGATCATTGGCTACGCCATGGTACTGGTAACCATGATCGCCATCGTATTTATGGGCGGCACGGGACTCTTCTTAGCGCCGGTGGAACTGATGCTGCTGCAGACGGCGATGTGGCTGATGTCAAAAGAGAAAAAGAAGGACATAAAATACATCCTGCTGGCGATTGTTTGCTGTCTGCCGGAACTGGTGCTGGCGGTCTGGATGATGCGGTAATCCGGTGGTTAATGAGAAGAAGTAATCCGGAGATAAAAGAAACGAAAAAACGGAACAAAAGTAATAGAAGAGACGTAAGGAAAAATGGTAAGCGCGTACACTGACATTTTTTCAAAATTGAATGATTACATGGGCATCGGCGCCGTGATGGTATTTTATGTAGCGGCGCTGGGGCTGTTTTTGCATGCGGCAAAGATTCGCAAGACTATTGCCGTTTACCTTTGGTATGCCCTGCTTTTCTGTGTTTCCCTGCTAAACCCCATCTCTGTTTACGTGCTATCCAAATTGGATGTGCTGGGGGATTTCGAGCGTTTTATCTGGCTGCTGCTGCCCCCTGTGGTGATCAGTGCCGGCGCCCTTCTTTTATATGAAAAGGAAAAGAAGCTTTATTATCTGCTGGTGCTGTTTTTATTATTCTCAGGTATCAAGATCTTTAATGATACGGAGTTTGAAAAGGCGCAGAATGTTTACAAGATCAGCCAGGAAGCCATTGAGATCTCGGATATCATCATGCGCGATGCACAGGGGCTGCCGGCGGATGCCAGGGTAATCCCGAACCAGCCCATGGAGATCGACGAGTGCCCCAAGGCAGCCGTAACGGATCCCCTTTGCGAAGAGATCCGCATGTACAACGCCAATATCCGGCTTTGGTTCGTTCGGGAAGGCTTCGGCGATTCCTATCAGAAGAAGTATAAAAAAGTCACCAACATGCTTTCCCGTAACAACACTGAGATCCCGGTCGGGGCGCTGACCAAGCGGATGAAAAAGCGCGGCTTTACCTATGTGGTGCTGGGGGACTGGCAGACACTCACCGGCAATGTGGAAAAATACCAGTTAGACCTCATCGGTGAATACGGCAAATACAGGGTGCTGAAATATACGCCAAAGAATACCTTCCGGGTAGAACAGTATGCGGATGTGGAAGGCTATCAGTGCATGAGCTATGTGATCCACAGCGCGGAAGGAAAAGTCATTGTTGTGGACGGCGGCAGGGCATGGCAGTCCCTGACCCTGGTGGACAAGATCAAGGAGTACGGCGGGTACGTGGATGCCTGGATCATCACCCATCCTCACGACGATCATATGGGGGTTCTGGCCAGCGTCCTTGAGGCAGAATGGGATAAATCAGAGATTGGCATCGGGCAGATCTATATGGGCGAGTTTGATTATGATGCTGTGGATGCCCAGGTTATCCGGACGGAAGCGGTACACTATCTCCTCGGCAATCTGGAAAAACGGGATAACGTCACCACTCTGCATGCAGGGGACGAGATCGATGTCTGCGGCCTGACCATGAAGGTGCTGCACACCTGCAATGAAACCGTTACGGCCAATTCACAGAATATCTTAAATGACGGCTCCATGGTCTTTGTGCTGAAGGGCAAAAAACGCAGCATGCTGTTTTTGGGCGACATTGCAGACAACAACGAAAACCTGCGGGCCCAGGAGAATATCACGGATGATAAGATCGGAGAAGGCAGCAGTATGGGACGGCTCATCGCCGATGAGATCCTGAGTGCCTATCCGGAGGATGTAGACTGTACCTATGTGCAGATGGCGCATCACGGCAACAGCCTTCTGCCGGATTATTTCTATGAGGCGGTATCCCCGAAGAAAGCATTTTTTGATGCGCCGGACTGGCTCATGGAGAACCGGAATAAAGACAGCGGCATGCCCAGCTACTACACAACGCCCCATTACAGGGAACTGATGAAGAAACTCGGCGCCAAGATCATTTCCTACTCCAATGAAAAGGCCGTGATCATCTATTAAGTGGATTTTTGCAATTTTAGGCAAGATGTGGTAAACTGACTAAAGTGTGTGCAAAAGACACAAAACGTGTTTTATAAAAGTATAAAAGGAGAAAGCATATGGCAACCATCAGTCTGACGCGTGTGATCGAAAAATTTAAACTCGAAAACGTGACCCCCGAGATTAGTCTGAAGGGCATCAAGGTGACGCAGCCGGATATTAACAGGCCTGCATTGCAGCTGGCCGGTTATTTTGAACACTATGAGGCCACTCGTGTACAGATCATCGGATTCGTGGAATACACCTATATGAACGGGCTGCCCGAAGAGCGGAAGGAAGAGATTTTTGAAAGGCTTCTATCAAATCCAATTCCGGTGATCATCTTCTGCAGGGAGCTCCAGCCGGATCCCCTTTTCAGGGAAAAAGCGGTTGCCCACGGCATTCCTTTGCTGGTAACGAAAAAAGCAACTTCTGCTTTTACCGCAGAGATCATCCGCTGGCTCAATGTGAAGCTGGCACCCTGCATTTCCGTTCACGGCGTTTTGGTGGATGTATACGGCGAAGGCGTCCTGATCACAGGTGAAAGCGGTATCGGTAAGTCCGAGGCGGCGCTGGAGCTGATCAAGAGAGGACACCGTCTTGTAACAGATGATGTGGTGGAGATCCGCAAGGTCAGCGACGATACCCTCATCGGCAGCGCGCCGTCAGTGACCAAGCATTTCATCGAGCTTCGCGGTATCGGTATCGTGGATGTGAAGACCCTCTTCGGTGTACAGGCGGTTAAGGAAACCAGTAATATCGACCTTGTCATCCGCATCGAAGACTGGAGCAAGGATAAGGAATATGACAGGCTTGGCCTGGAAGAAGAGTATGTGGACTATCTGGGCAACAAGGTTGCTTCCCATACCATTCCCATCAGACCCGGACGAAACCTGGCCCTGATCTGTGAGTCGGCAGCAGTTAACCACAGGCAGAAGAAGATGGGTTACAACGCAGCGCAGGAGCTGTATAAGAGAGTACAAGAAGGACTGGCAAGAGGCCGGGACGAAGACGACGAGTAGAAAGCAAAATCACAAAAAAGACCGGGAGAAAAACCGGACAGATAAAAAAGATCGGTCAAGGATAACCGGAAACCGGTGATGAATGCAGGATAAGGAGGCAGTTATGGCAGATTATGTATTCGGAGTAGATGTAGGCGGCACCACAGTCAAGATGGGGCTTTTTGATATCAGCGGCAAGCTTCTTGATAAGTGGGAGATCCCTACCAGAACAGAAAATGCGGGAGAGGCAATTTTGCCTGATATCGCAGCTTCTGTTGACGCAAAATGCGTGGAAAAAGGAATTGACAAGGCAGCGGTTGCCGGTATCGGCATCGGCGTTCCCGGACCGGTTGACGGCAAGGGTATCGTACATAAATGTGCAAACCTTGGCTGGGGCGAATTCAATGTGAACGAAGCACTTTCCGATCTGACAGGCCTGAAGGTAAAAACCGGAAATGACGCAAACGTAGCAGCCCTCGGCGAGATGTGGCTGGGCGGCGGTAAAGGATATTCATCCATCGTCATGGTAACCCTGGGTACCGGCGTTGGCGGCGGCATTATCTTAGACGGACAGATCCTTACCGGCAGCATGGGTTCCGGCGGTGAGATCGGCCATATCCATGTACAGGACGGCGAGACGGAAAAATGCGGCTGCGGCAACTACGGCTGCCTGGAAGAATACGCATCTGCAACCGGTATTGTCAGACTGGCCAACAGAGAGATCGCGGCATCGGAAGGCGAGACAACTGTTTTGAAAGCCGGTGAGTGTAGCGCAAAGGATGTATGGGATGCGGTTAAAGCAGGGGATGCCCTTGCTATCCGTGTCGCAGAAAAATTCGGCGAATATTTGGGAAAGGGCCTTGCGGTAATCGCGGCAGTGGTAGATCCGGAAGCATTCGTTATCGGCGGCGGCGTATCCAAAGCCGGAGATGTGCTCCTTCCCTATATTGAGAAATACTATCAGCCGGTAGCGTTCCATGCCTGCCGGAATGTGAAGTTTGTACTTGCTACCCTGGGAAATGATGCCGGCATCTATGGCTCGGCAAAACTGGTACTATCATAACAGGGACCATGAAAAACGGTGCTTTCGTTACATTTCATAAAAAGCACAGTCTTGGAGGTTTGTTTTGAGAGAAAATACTGCGATGTTGGATTATATCGGTGAGCGGATCCCGGCGGAGAACATCCTGCGGGGCGAACCGATGAGCAGGCACACTTCTTTTCGGATAGGAGGGGAAGCTGATCTGTTTGTGAAGGTGCCATCCATTCAGGCTTTATCGGAACTGATACGATATCTTGCCCAGACGGGACAGGATTATTACATTGTCGGCAGGGGAACGAATCTCCTGGTGGGAGATAAAGGCTACAGAGGCGTGATCCTGCAGCTTGGTGAGGAGATGTCGCAGATCACGGTGGAAGGAACAAGGATCATTGCGCAGGCCGGCGCGTCTTTGCCGAAGGTTGCCCAGGTGGCCGCAGCCCATGGTCTTTCCGGACTGGAATTCGCGGCAGGGATCCCGGGAAGTATCGGCGGAGGCGTTGTGATGAACGCCGGCGCTTATGATGGAGAAATGAAACAGGTGGTCAAAAATGTTCTGGTCATTAACCAGTATGGCGAGGAGATGAACCTGGACAATGACACCATGGAATTCGGATATCGCACAAGTATTATTAAAGACAGACCATTTGTGGTCGCTCAGATCACATTGCAG
>JAFZNL010000022.1 GCA_017550925.1 Lachnospiraceae bacterium
AAATATGCCGTACGACCAAAAGATCGTGGGCAATGAACAGATAGGTCAGATGCATCTGTTCCTGGAGCTGCTCGAACATATTGATGATCTGTGCCTGAATGGAAACATCCAATGCGGAAACAGGCTCATCGCAGACAATGAAATCCGGCTGTGTTGCCAGCGCTCTTGCGATTCCGACACGCTGTCTCTGTCCGCCGGAAAACTCATGGGCATAACGGGCTGCATGCTCGGAGTTCAGGCCCACCTTGTCCATCAGGTCCAGGATCCGCTCCCTGCGCTGTTTTTTATCACTGACAAGATTCTGCACATCCAGCGGTTCGCCGATGATATCTGCAACCGTCATACGGGGATCCAGGGATGAATAAGGATCCTGGAATACCATGGTGGCTTTCTGCCGGAACGCTTCAATATCTTTCTTAGTCTCCAGTTTTTTCCCTTTATACCAAACCTCTCCTGCCGTCGGTTTGTACAGATGCAGGATGGTTCTGCCGGCAGTGGTTTTTCCACAACCCGACTCTCCGACAAGGCCAAGGGTTTCTCCCTTTTGAATATCAAAGGAAACGTCATCCACCGCCTTTAACAGCTGGGATGAAAAGAATCCGTTATTGATGGGAAAATACTGTTTCAGATGACGGACCGATACCAGCGGCTGCTGTGTGTTATCCGTGTTCTCTGTTTTTTCCGTTGCCATGTATTGCTCCTTGTTTATATTATATATGTTTACGAAATCATACGCGTACGTCCATGCAAGCTTGCGTGCATGGACGAATTATGACCCTGATTTCATATTCATCCAGCAGGCCGCTTTATGGGACTCGCTGATCTGCTGCATTTCTGCCGCCTGTTTGATGCATACCTTCATTGCCGCATCGCACCTGGGTGCAAAGGGACAACCCTTTGGCATGTTC
Organism: Lachnospiraceae bacterium; assembly: GCA_017550925.1. Lineage (GTDB taxonomy): Bacteria > Bacillota > Clostridia > Lachnospirales > Lachnospiraceae > RGIG7926. Next base: position 909 of record JAFZNL010000022.1, read on the forward strand.
AAAAGGTCGATAGGCGTACCGGAAATGGGCTTTAATTTCTGTCCTGCCATTTCCGCTGTGGGAATGGATGCCAAAAGCCCCTTCGTATATTCATGGGCAGGATGGTAGAAAATATCATCCGCTGTTCCCTGTTCGCAGACGCCGCCGGCGTACATAACGATGACTTTATCGCAAAGCTGAGCCACAACGCCAAGGTCATGGGTGATCATGATAATGGCCATGCCTTCCTTCTTCTGGATATCTTTCATCAGTTCCAGAATGCCTGCCTGGATGGTCACATCCAACGCCGTTGTTGGCTCGTCGGCAATCAGGATATCCGGTTCGCAAGCCAGGGCCATGGCGATCATAACACGCTGGCGCATTCCGCCTGAAAACTCATAAGGATATTGTTTGATACGCTTCTCCGGCTCATTCACATTCACCAGCCGCAGCATCTCAATGGCACGCTCTTTTGCCTGTTCTTTATTTCTGTCCGTATGGAGTAAAATTGCCTCCATCAGCTGCTTACCAATGGTATAGGTAGGATTCAGGCTGGTCATGGGATCCTGAAAGATAATGGACACCTTGTTACCACGCACATTATTCATCACGCTCTCAGACGCACCTACCAGTTCCTCCCCGTCCAATTTGATAGAACCGGAAACGATCTTTCCGGTGGACGCTAAGATCTGCATGATGGAATAAGCCGTAACGGATTTTCCCGATCCAGATTCTCCCACGATGCCCAGTACCTCGTTTCTGTCAAGGGAAAAGGATACGCCGTTAACAGCTTTTACTTCGCCTGCGTCTGTAAAAAATGAAGTATGGAGGTCTGTTACTTCCAATAATGCCATGATGCACTCCTTATAATAATTTCTATAGACAATGGATGACATACGGATTGCTCCGTGCTTCGCACTCTCGCAATCCTGCGCACCATTCGGATATCGTGGTATTGCATACCATTTTTATCCATTCAGTTTCGGATCAAATGCATCCCGAAGGCCATCGCCGAAAAGATTCAGCGATAATACGATCAGCGAGATCACGATGGCCGGGATTACCAGTCTGTAGGGATAGGAGGTAATTCCGTTCAGCGCGTCTGATGCCAGTGAACCCAGGGACGGCATCGGCGCATTTACACCCAGTCCGAGGAAAGACAGATAACTCTCCGTAAAGATCGCGCTGGGGATCTGCAGTGCCGTGGAGATCACGATAACAGAAACGCAGTTGGGGATCAGATGCTTTCTGATAACCCTGCCAGCCGAAGCGCCGGCTGCCTGCGCCGCCAATACATATTCCTGCTCACGAAGGGAAAGGATCTGTCCGCGGACAAGTCTTGCCATGGAAACCCAGTATAAAAGCGCAAACACAATAAACAGTGAAATGATATTGGAACCGATCTTACCAAGTACCGTTCCGTCCAGGCTATCGCCGATTGCCTGCTTCAACACTGTTGCCAGCAGGATCACCATCAGCATGTCCGGCAGGGAATATATAATATCCACGATACGCATGATGATCAGGTCCACCTTGCCACCTGCATAACCGGAGATTGCGCCAACCAAAAGTCCGATGATCAATACGATCAGGGATGCAAAGAAACCAACCGCTAATGAAATCCTGGTGCCATAGACAACGCGGATAAAATAATCTCTTCCGCTGGAATCTGTTCCAAAGAGATGGGGGAAGATTTTTTCTCCCTCTTCCATCCGTTTCAGTTCCGTGGTGGAATACGTCATTGGCTTCAGATTCTGGAAAGACGGATCCATAGGCTTACCGGGTGTCATTCCCAGCATTGCCTCATATTTATAGGGCCACACTACCGGAATAAAAAGAGCGGATAAGGTAATGATCACGATGATCCAGAAGCTTACCATTGCCACCTTATTGCGACGCAGCCTGCGCATGCCGTCGGCAAAAGCCGTGGTCTGCGGGCGCATCTTTACCATATATTCTTTTTCTGAAGCATCAGCCGGTGAAAAATCATATACCTGTTCTGTTTTCTTCTCCTGCGGCTGTTCGCTCACATTGGTTTTGTTTTTCTTACCCATCTGCTTTGTTTCCTTGCTGTAACTTTATCTGAATTAGTTTATTTATAACAACATATACGCTTGATTATTCCAAATTAATCCTCGGATCAACTACCTTATACAAAATATCGCTGACAAGGTTCATGATTACGATCAAGGCAGCCAGTACAATGGTCGTTCCCATGATCATGGTATAGTCACGGTTGGTAATGCTCGATACATAAGCCCTGCCGATGCCCGGAACTGCGAAGATCTGCTCTACTACCAGGGAACCTGTCACAATATAGGCCAGCATGGGTCCGAAATAGGTGATGACAGGGATCAGGGCATTTTTCAGCGCATGTCCGAAAATGATGCGACCGCTGGACACACCCTTTGCCTTCGCTGTACGGATATAATCCTGGCCGAGTACATCCAGCATGGATGAACGGGTCAACCTGGTAATATAGGACATGGGATAAAGCATCAATGTAATGATCGGAAGAACAAGTCCGCCCTGAGTCGCGCCGTTTGCCGGGAACACATGAAGTTTGATGGCAAAAGCGATCAACAAAAGGGAACCCATAATAAACGAAGGCATAGATACAAATGCCGTTGTAATTACCATAATGATACGGTCAAGTACCGTATTTCTGCGAAGTGCTGCAAAGGCGCCCAGTATCACGCCAAAGATCAGCGCCAGAACTGCAGCGATCACGCCAAGCTTTGCAGAAGTTTTCATACCGTCGCCGATAATATCGATGACCATCCGGCCTCTCTGTTTCAAGGAAGGTCCGAACTTAAACTGAATCACGTCTGTCAGATAGGTCCAGTACTGTTCCATCAGCGGCTTATCCAAACCATATTTGGCTTCCATCGCCTTCATGACTGCGGCGGATACCGCTTTTTCACTGGTGAACGGACCGCCCGGAACAGCGTGCATAATGAAAAATGTAACGGTGATCACCACCCATACGGTAAAGACCGCCAGTACGATTCGTTTCAAAATATATTTGAGTGTTTTTGGATTCATATACTCTCTCCAGCGCCGAAAACTTTCTAAGTTTTCCTGTTTTTTTCATCAAGAAATAGGGGTTAAAAACCCCTGTCCCCATACAAAGCAATATATTACAGCAATTCTGCAGATTTGTAAAGCAAATTTGCATAATCCAAATCAGCCTTTCCCCTCATCAGTCAGCTTTGTTAAAAGCTTCTATTCAATTTAGAAGCTATTTTAAATTTTAGCATCTCTGAACATCTTCATCATCTCATTGGTCAGGCTGATATCGCTGGGCTGTAGCTCAATCTGATCCCGCGGTACCCACTCAGCGTATTTGAGTTCGTTTTCATCCATACGGATCTCTCCGTCACCGTCCGCTTCGCAGTAAAATCCCACCAAGATATCCTGGGCCATCCCCCAGGGTTGCGATTTATAATAGCGGATATTTTTCACCTTCACACCGGTCTCTTCCATAACTTCCCTTGCCACGGTCTCCTCCAGTGTTTCACCGATCTCCGTAAAACCCGCCACCAGTGCATTATGGGCATAGCCTCTTTGGTAACGGGTGATCAACAGGCTGTCGCCTTTGATAACCCCAACAATGACTGCAGGATTGATCCGCGGATAGATGATCTGGCCGCAATCAGGACACACGAGGGCTCTTTCTGTTTCTGAGAACGTCAGCGCCTTACCGCAGCGGCCGCAAAATCTGTTATTTGAATACCAGTGCCATAGATGATAAGCCGTAAATGCTGCCATCAGATCCACATTGACACAGGTGCCGCGAAGCTGCCGGACCGTTTTGTAAACAAACCCCTGATCAATGGAATCATCCGATATTTGCATGGATAAAAAGAATCTCTTTTCATCCACCGCGAAAAGATAAACCGCCTCTCTTTGCAGATCCGGATCAGCAAACGCTCCTTCTCCCCAGATCGGAAACTGTAGCCTGCCCCCTTCCGGTTTTACAAGCAGGCCGCCATCCTGATCAAAATAAAGAATACAGTCTCCCTTTTCCGGCTGTAAATTCTGATAACTGATATCCAATTTGCTCGGATAAATATCCTGTATCATATCTTATTCTCCTAACTCATCAATATTATCAATCTTTTTTCAACACCTTATTACATATTTAGCTTTATTCCCAAGAAAAATTATATTTTCCTCTTGCAATTCCCTCTTTGTTTTGATAAAATACGAATGTTGCTTAGGGCATATCATGAAAAAAAGCCTTAAATATGAACCGGTAGGAGGTGTTGATCGTGGCAAAATGTGATATTTGCGGTAAGGGAGCTCATTTCGGAAATAATGTCAGCCATTCCCATAGAAGATCCAATCGTATCTGGCATTCCAATATCAAGAATGTAAAATGTGTGGTAGGCGGTTCCAACAAGACGTTACATGTTTGTACTTCTTGCCTGCGCTCCGGTAAAGTTGAAAGAGCGTAAACATGATTTGAAATGTTGAAGAAATCAAAAAGGTCCTCTGCTTTGCAGGTGACCTTTTTTATTGCTGCGATCGCCTTATCCTGTCGTATTCCTGGTTAATCCTCTGCAGGATCATCTTATCGCCGTCCGTATTATCTGGATGATAGATCTTGATCAGTTCCTTATAACGCTTTTTTACTGCCAGGGGATGTGTTGCCCCCTTAAAGAAAATATACTCGCCGGCCGGCATGCTCCTTCCCGAATCAAGGGATGCAAACTCTTCTGCATCCGAAAGGAAACGTTTGCGATATTCAAAAGCACGTTTCTGGGCTTCTAATTCTTTTTTATCGGAATTGAGTTTCGCAAAGCCCATTTCCAGCACCTTATATTTTTTTTCAAAAAGCCCCTGTTCTTCTGCTAGTTTCTGTTTGGACTGTCTGATCTGCTCATTCCAGCCCTTCATTTCCTTCTTGAACTCTTCTTTTTCTTTTTCAAAAGCCTCTTTTTCAGCCTGCAGCCTTTTCTCTTCTTCTTTCATAAGTGCTGCCTGCTTTTGCATAAACTTCCCTGCCCTAGAGACCTCTTCGCGAAGGCCTTCCAGCCTCAGATTTTCTTTATAAAGCCATTCCCGCGCTGCCTGGGAGATCCCTGTTTCATCTATAACAGGCGGAATCCGGTCATCCTCCCTGCTATGTGCAGTCTCCTGAAACGTTTTTTCAAAGGGCGTATCAAAGGAAGCCGCTCCTTCGGTATAAAATTCTTCGGACGAAACCGTTTCCTGCTGACCGGACTGCTCCTGCCTGGCCATCTCTTCCTTCTTGCGCAGCTCCGCCTTCTGTTTTTCTTCCCGTTCTTTTTCCGATATTTCCGCCAGATTTGCGATAGCCCTCACGGCAGAGACAATGTCATCCTCAGAAAAAAACACCTCTTCTTCTGCCGCTGCAGCGGTTTTTTCCCAAATCGGCGCATCAGCAAAGTCTCCGGCTGTACTGCCCTTGGCAGAACCTTCCAGCTTTTTCGCGCTCCCAGCTTCACCGGTCTGATACAGGCTCTCCTTGTATCTGATCTGCTCTTCCTGCGGCAGCTGTCCATATATGGTTTTTCGGAGTTCGTCTTTCCAATCCATAGGCTAGATATCTACGCTGCCATCAGCAGGGAAGGCTGCATCTTTTGCCTCCTCATCACCAGGCATTTCCTCTTTTTCCGTTGTCAAGCGGTCTACCAGATCCGGAATCGCATCGATCAGTTTCACTATCGTGTTCTGATCTTTAATGCTGACCAGCTTGGTCTGTCCGTTTTTGATCACCAGAACAGCATTCGGAGACATCTTTCCTGTCATTCCGCCAAATCCGCCATTACTCTTTTCACCGGCATTTGCGCCTGCGCCGATCCCGAAGGATACATCAACCAGCGGGATGATAATGGCATCTCCGATGGTCGTCGGCTGACCAACCACAGTCTTTGCGGACAAAAATCCGTCCATTCCCTTTGTCAGCGAATTAATGACTTCCGTAAAGTTGTTGTTCATACAAACCTCCTGTTATGAAGTATAATATAGATCAAAATTCCTCTATTGCTTTTTTCGTAATGGCTTTCAGCCTCTTGATGTCTTTATCAAAAAACCAGAGCCAGGCCACCCGTATAAAGGTACATAAGCGGATATGTCCTTTTACGAAAATTTCCGCGTCCTGTACATTCCTGTCAAAATCAGGCGTCAGGGTCACGTGCCTGCCCACAAAGGGATAAAACATCCCGTAGAGCATTCCGTAATAGCCGGCGATCTGTCCTGTCAGCGCCACATCCTCCATGCCAACCGTTGCCTTCAGATGACCCTTTCTCGGACGGATGGCTTTCAGGATCTTGATCAGTGCCTTTTTCGCCTTTTGCAGCGCCCTCTTAGTATAGTCCTTTTCCCAGATACAAACGATTCGTTTCAGATTCCGTTTATACTTCCGGAAAGTCTTCGCAATAGTCTGCTCTCTTTCTTCTAACTCATCCGGGAGGGCTGCCAGATAATCGATCACTTTCAAAAAAGCGTCAAATGCCTTTGCATAGGCATCTCCCAGGGAAAGCATGAACAATCGGATCTTCTCAATCAAGCCCGGTTTGAACGCGTCTTCCTCTTCGGAATCCGTTTCCATATCCGGATCGAAAGAATCTGCCATGGTATCTTCGCTTCTGCCGTCGTTGTCTTCTCCTTGCGCGCCTGTAGCAGCGTTATCACCGGTAGTGGCTACATCATCGGTTTCTGAAACAGTTTCCGTTTCCGGCAGTTTCGACAGATCATCGCCTGTTGCAGAAC
>JAFZNL010000202.1 GCA_017550925.1 Lachnospiraceae bacterium
CCCCAGCAACACGCCGCCGAAGTACCGGGTCACCACAACTGCCACGCCTGACAGCTGCCTTCCTTCCAAAACAGAAAGCATGGGCTTTCCCGCCGTTCCTGAAGGTTCCCCGTCATCGGAAGAATGCACTGCCGCGGTCTGTCCCGGCACTGCCGGCAGGATGTAGGCACTGCAGTTATGCCTGGCATCCCAGTATTTCTTTTTCATCTCCGCTACAAAACTCTCCGCCTCCTCCTTATCTTCCACAGGCTGGAGGGTTGCGATAAAGCGGGATTTTTTCACGACGATCTCTCCGACCGCCCGTCTCTGTATCGTTCTCATGTATAAATTCTCGTCACTTCAGGATTCGGTTATCCTTGGTCTGTTTTGCCACATACAGCTGGCTGTCCGCCATGGCCATCGCATCCGAAAGGGAAATGTTCTCCTTCGGTCCGATCCGGTAAAAGCCGCAGGAAACCGATACGAAGTAAGGTTTCTCGCTCTTTTGGTTGAACTCCTCAAACCCTTTCCTGATCTGCTCGGCAAGCTGTTTTCTGAAATGCCCGGGTCCGCAGATAAAGGCATATTCATCACCGCCGATCCTGGCGATCACGCCATCCGGAATGATCTCTCCGAGCACCTGCGCGATGGCGCACAGGGCAAAGTCGCCTTCCTCATGGCCAAACCTGTCATTGATGATCTTCAGGTTATTCATATCCACATATGCTACCAGACAGGATTTTCCTTCCCTCTGATTTGCTTTGATATAATTTTCTGCCGCCTCGATAAATCCGCGTCTGTTCAGCGTGCCGGTCAGCACATCCTTCTTGGAAAGCTGATCCAGTTCGATGTTGTTTTTACGTAATAGCAGCACACTTTCTTCCAGTTTTTTCTGGATCTCATTGTTCTCACGCAACAGGTCGATCATCCGGACAACGCTGCCCATCAGGTTTGTCAAAAAATCACCGTTTGTCAAAACCAGGTCCGTCTGGTCCACCAGCATCATGCCATAAAGCGTATCACCGAAAAAACAACGGCAGAACCACCATTTTCTGCGTTTTTTTCGGCATATAGGAATTGGAAAACATCCTGCTGATCGGGGTCAGCTGATTCGCATAGGGAACATCAATGAGTTCCCCATCCTGGAGCACCGACTTCATACGAAGCGCTTCCGGCACTTTAAATGTCTCATGTTCGAAATGGACAATGGGTTTGTCATAAATATAAACGCAGGCATTTTTTACGCCCGTCCACTGCAGGTTAGAGATCATCAGGCGGTAACTTAAGTCATTTCCGTAGGTGAATCCCAAACTCTCATGGATCAGGGTTTTCAGGGATTGGATGGTATCCGCATTTTTTTGCGCCTGCTCCAGTTTATTATTACTCATGACCATGGTGATCCTGCGCATCAGGGCAGCACGCACCTCATTGGACATGCTGCGAATCTCGGGATCATCACAGGCTGCGATCACGTTCGAATGGATGGTATCCAGGAACGATAAAAGCTTATCCAGATCGGCATATTCCAGCGCATAGGTAAAAAAGTGCTCCGCCTGGGTCAGGATATCCTGCATGACATCTTTATCATGCACGCCGTCCAGCACATAGTAGATCATGTGTCCCATGACTTCCACGAAGCGCTTCCTGAAAAATGCCGCCGTTGCCATGTCCAGCTGCACGATCTGTTCAAAGATTTCGTCAAAATTCCGCTCAAGTTCTGTTTCCTCAAGCATCATTGACTGGCTGTAAGTAAC
>JAFZNL010000203.1 GCA_017550925.1 Lachnospiraceae bacterium
AGATGATCACCTTGTCAATCCCTTCGGGTTTTGGCTCCGACAGATCCGGTTTCAATTCTGTCAGATGGATATCGGTATTTCCGTATACGATATACACACGTCCGTCATCATCAAACAAAACGGAATTATCATGATAAAACCCACCCATGGGATGCCGCTCCCAGGGTCCTTCTATGTCCGTTGCTGTATAATGATACATGGACTGGGTATCATTGGCGCAAAAGACTACATGAAAAATGCCCTCTTGATAGCGCAGGCTTGCTGCCCACATCCCCTTGCCGTAGATGTTGCCCTCTTCCAGTTTTTGCTGCGGCGTATGATCCAGATGATCGAAGACATAGGATGCATGTTCCCAATGAACCAGGTCATAGGATCTTAGGATCTGCCCACCGGGGAACATGTGCATGGTGGTGGTGATCATATAATAAACATCGCCAACCCGGATCACATCCGGATCCGGATAATCCCCGTAAATGATGGGATTCGCGGCGGTGATGTATTCGTTTGTTTCTATCATAGTATTAGTCCTTCCCCTACTTATTTTTTACTTCGTACGGATTGCTCCGCACAATGCAGCGTCAATTTCCAATGTTATAAAACAACGGAAGAATCCATTCAAACGAACAGATTCTTCCGTCAAAATACATAGATCATCGCACTTTCTTCATGCTCAATCCTCTTGCTGTATCACGAATGTTTCCATCAGCAGTTATCCTGTCATTCTCTATTCATCCTGCTGTTTCCGAAATACATAGATCACTTCCGGCTGCATTCCCACCGGGCTTGCCTGCTGCACACTATGCTCCAGGAGCCAGGGAGATACCTCGCTGGTCTGGATATAGATCTTGCCATTCCATCGGATCAGCTGGCCGCTGCCCACATGCTCCGTTGCGGTCAACGCCTTTCCCACGCTCTCCATGGGATAAAGGGAAAGAACCTGTTTCTTTTCTTCTTCCCCGCTTTCGCTATCCGGCAGCATCCCGGCAGACTTGGCAATCTCGTATACGATAGCATCCTTCAGATGTTCCAGGAAATCCCGGAACCGTTCCTCCGGCCTGTCAGCAACATTCCCGTCGCTGTCCGGGTTATTGCGCGGAATCTCGATCAGCATGATCTCATTGATGATCATGATGCTGATGCCCTCGGCATCTCCTGTCATCTCTTCCAGGTCAATGCCCCGCTGAACACGCAGTTCCTCCGAGATAAAGGCAAGCATTTCTTCCAGGCCGTTATTGACCATTTCCGCTATGCTGCGATACCCCAGCCGGTCTACGATCACCTGCAGCTCATCGGGATTAATGGAGATCTTAACACTTCTGTTGGTTGTCGTTACTCTCAAACAGATCACCCTTTCAGGAGTTTCTCTGCACTGACGATCTTTACACAAAGCGCGAAGAGCTGCGTCGCCTGACGAAGATCCTCGATGGGTGGGAAGGTAGGCGCAATTCGGATATTGCTATCCTTCGGATCATTGTGATACGGCCAGGTCGCACCTGCATCCGTCATCTTCACGCCTGCTTTTTTCGCCATGGAAACGATCTCTTTTGCACAGCCGTCCAGTGCATCAAAACTGATAAAATAGCCGCCGTTAGGCATTGTCCAGGAACCGATCTCCAGACCGCCCAGCTCTTTTTCCAAAATCTCTTCCACTGCTTCAAATTTCGGTCTGATGATGTCAGCGTGTTTTCTCATATGCTCCGTCATACCGTGGATATCTTTAAAGAATCTTACATGACGCAGCTGGTTCACCTTGTCATGACCGATGGTCTGATTTTTCAGCTGTTTCTTGATATCCTCTAAGTTATTCAGGGATGTTGCCAGGCATGCAATACCGCTGCCCGGGAACGTGATCTTGGAGGTTGATGCAAATTTATAAACCAGATCCGGATTGCCTGCTCTCTTACACTCAGCAAGGATCTCGATCAGATAATCCTGCTTATCATCATAGAGATGGTGGATACCGTAAGCATTATCCCAGAAAATCCTGAAATCCCTTGCTGCCGGTTTTAACCTTGCAAAGCGGCGAACCGTCTCATCGGAATAGGAATATCCCTGGGGATTGGAATACTTGGGTACGCACCAGATTCCCTTGATCGCACTATCCTCAGATACCAGTTTTTCCACCAGATCCATATCCGGACCGCCTTCGCTCATGGGAACCGGGATCATTTCGATCCCGAAGTATTCGGTGATGGCAAAATGTCTGTCATAACCGGGAACGGGGCAGAGGAATTTTACCTTGTCCAGCTTGCACCATGGCGTCTGTCCCATAATACCGTGGGTCATAGCTCTTGCAACTGTATCATACATCACGTTCAAAGATGAATTTCCGTAAATGATGATATTGGCCGGATTGTTCTCCATCATATCGCCCAGCAGCACTTTTGCTTCCGGGATACCATCCAGTAGACCGTAGTTACGGCAGTCAGTTCCGTCCTCACAGGACAGATCCACCTGGGAATTGAGGGCATCCATCATTCCCATTGAAATATCGAGCTGCTCCCTGCAGGGCTTTCCGCGGCTCATATCCAGCGAAAGATTCAGGCTCTGAAACTCTTTGTATGCCTCACGCAGTCCTTCCAGTTCTTTTTGTAATTCTTCTTTTGTCATCTCAGCATATTTTGCCATGACGTTCTCCTTTCCTGCTCCCTCATATTGCCGGGCGCTTGTTATATTTTACAACAGATTTCCGGTATCTGTCTATGTATTTCTGGTTGAAACCTTATCCCGGCATTTCAATCAGTTTCCGGGGAATATAGTCTCATAAGGCACAATGGGATAACCCACATTGTTTACCACGCCGACAGAGATGTACCCATCCAGCAGCGCACGATAGTCTGTTCCCTCTTCCGCTTCATAGCAGTGGTTGCCATGGACCATATAGCGCTTTCCGCCTTCTGTCTCCTCGATCATATCGTAGGTATCACGAAAGACCATGCTGCGGGATACGGTGGTGCCTTCCATGATGCCGCGATATTCTGAAAGCGGGCACTCCGGGAAGTTGACATTGATGATCTGCCCTTCTACTGTCCTTGCAGCCATTACTTTTTCCAAAATGGTATCCAGCATGGCATCGGTCACTTCGTGGTGGTCAAAACCCTCCGAAAGCGCAACCGCCGCCAGTCCCTGAAAAGAGGCCTCAAAAGCCGCTCCCGCCGTAGCAGAGTATTGGATATC
>JAFZNL010000204.1 GCA_017550925.1 Lachnospiraceae bacterium
AGGAACTGATTAATAAAGGATCGGTGACAGACAACAAGGGTACGATGCACTATGCCCTTGGTGAGAATGATACCACAGCTCCGGAAAGCGGATGGGATGCGAAAATACCCACCGGAACCAATACCGGGACATATTATGTGTGGTACAAGACCGTCAATCATAAAAACTATCATGATTCCGAACCCGGATGCGTGAAGGTAACGATCGGGGAAAAACCTGCCTCTGAGACCGTTACCACACCGGACAACAACCCCGTGCCAAGCGGTCAGACTGAAAAACCCGGCAGGGATTCCGGAACCGCTTCCGAGACTGCTTCCGGATCAGAACAGAAACCCGGGGATGAAACCACACCTGCAAAAAAAGGGGATATCATCTCGGATACGGAAAGCAATGCAAAAGTGAAGATAACCAATGATTCCACTGCAAACGGCACGGCAGATTATATTGGTCCCTGCGATCTAAATACCAAGAGCCTGACCATTCCCGATCAGGTCACAAAGGATGGAAAAACCTACATCATCAACTCGATCGCGCCGAATGCTTTCAAGGGAAGCAAGGCTGTTTCGGCGACACTTGGCAAGAACATCAAAAAGATCTCCGCCAAAGCCTTTAACGGATCGAAGGTTAAGACCATTACGATCAAGACAAAAAAACTGAGTAAAAAATCCGTTAAGAACGCGCTGAAAGGCAGCAAGGCCAAGAAGGTCACGATCAAGGTTAAGGTCGGCAAAAAGAAAGAGAACCAGACATATGTAAATAAGTACAAGAAGTACTTTACTGCAAAGAATGCCGGCAAGAAGGCAACTGTAAAATAGTTTTATCGTATTAAGACAGTATAAAGTCCAATATGAAAATGCTGAACCGATAACTACTGATAAATTAAGGGGGAAATCAAACGGAAAAGTCAAAAGTATATTTCACGGATTTCAGAACGGTTTTGGGTGTGAGCCTTCCGGCAAAACTTCAAAATAAACGGCTTTAATACCGCGACCACCGGCTGCCAGATCATTATTGCCGACGGACTGCGTGGCACGGATGATGTGATCGTGCCGGTGCCGAACGGAGAATACTGCACTTATAATACTGTCTTTCCAATCATCAACATGTGACTTCACATACGTCGTCACAGAGCTTTTTAGCTTTGTGTACTCTACATCAAACTGCTTTTCCCCCAATCATGCCTTTAGTACTATATAGACCACGCTAAGTAAGCATCTCTTCTTTTTTATCACACCTCGAATTTATATCCCATGCCCCAGATTGTTTTGATGGTCTCTCCTTTTTCACCCATCTTGCTGCGGAGTTTCTTCACATGGGTGTCAATGGTCCTGGCATCGCCGAAATAATCATAATTCCAGACATGATTTAAGATCACTTCACGGGAAAGTGCAATGCCCTTGTTCTCCATGAAGTAGGATAACAGCTCAAACTCTTTAAAGCTCAGTTCGATAGGTGCGCCGTCGATAGTCACGATATGCGCCACCTTATCCACCTTGATACCGCCGGCTTCCAGGGTATCTTCGCCGGCATTTGCCCCGGACCTGCGAAGAAGTGCCTCCACCCTTGCAACCAGGATCTCCGGGCTGAAAGGCTTGGAAATATACTCATCTGCACCGATATCAAAACTCTGCAGCTCATCATTCTCTGTCGATTTTGCCGTCAGCATGATGATGGGGATCTGGGATGTCTCGCGGATCTCCTTGCAGACAGTCCAGCCGTCCACCTTCGGCATCATCACATCCAGAATGATCAGGCTGATGGTAGGATCTGAATAAAATACGTCCAGGGCTTTTTCGCCGTCTTCAGCTTCTAACACCTCAAAATTACTCCGTACCAGAAAGTCCTTGACGAGCTTGCGCATCCTGCTTTCATCATCGACTACTAAAATTTTCAATTTTTCCATAATCACTCTTCTCCTGAATCTGTTATCTATTTTCCGCTCCGGTTATCATACCGTTTTTATAAAATCAGTAAACCGACTGTATCCTTACTCCCCGAGCCTTGCCCCTGCGCCGGCAGCCTGTTCCTTCAGGCTTAGTGCATTCTCCCGCTCGGTCAGTTCCTTCTCCCACTCGGAGTACTGATTTATGATCTTGCTTCTGTAATTGAGGATCGTGGGGTTGTTCCCCGTTAAAGATATGATGAACATCGCCACAATGATCAGTGCCAGGGCACCAATGATAAACCATTGCTGCATGATCCGGTTTTTCAGCTCCTGCGCTCTCTTTTTCTGTGCTTCAATGCGCGCCTCAAAAACCTTGATCTGATGCCCTTCACTGAGCCTACCCAAGGGGTCGGCATCAGCATCTTCCGTGCCATTTCCGCCAGCCGCAGCTGTAGCATCTGCGCCAGCTTTCATCTGTACTTTGGCACTTTCCGCTTCCGGCACTTCAATAGGCGCTAGGCTGTCCGGATCGATGCCCTGCTCACAAAGATAACCCCGCAGCTGCAGCATATAACTGACGCCCACCGGGGTACGAAAAACATGGTTCGCCTGAGCCTTATTATAAAGGCTGAGAACCGATTTTGGATTTTCATAATTGATGTTGGCGTTCAGTGCTTCGATACGCTTTGCTTCCGCAGCCGCAAGCTTTGCCTGCTCCACATCCGTAAACACGATCCCGCCTACCACATAACGATCCGCCACTCCTGTTTCCTCACGTTAACATTAACTATCCATATTTTATGTATTTCCCAACATTTTGTAAACCCCGGGGCACAGATAAAACACAAACCGCCCTGCCGCAAAAACAGTCCGCAAACGACGAACGGATCTCAATACCGATACACCAGCTTCCGCTCGATCTGCCGGTCATTGACAAAGATCCTGCAACGGCCGTTGACCATGGTAACCGCCTCATCGGGCGCATTGGTATCCTTGTCCGTGGCATTATACAGCATCACCTTCAGATCCACGCCTTCACACTCGGCCGTGGTATCATCGCCGATCCCGCCCAGGGCAAGGGCTCTTTCGCCGGCGCTGTCGATCCGGATCGTGGCGATCTTGGCCTTTAGCTTAGTCTGTCCCCTGAGGGCCCCCAGGCTTGTGGAGTCATCGCTTCGGATATTGTATTCCACCAGGGAATCCTCGATCTCAACCTGTGCGGATAACCCCTGCAGGCTGCCGAATCCGACAATGTAATTTCCGTTGATCAAAAACTTGGTATAACTCTTTTGCACATGGATCTTCGTCCTGCCCTGCACAGAGCCCGCGCCGACGCCCTCAGAAACGGATACCTCCGCCTCCAGACCGCAGTTGTGGATCATGATCTCATCCTCGCCGGTAAAGGAGCCGACCAAGACGCACCTATCCCCATTTGCACAGAGCAGATAGGTTCCGCCATCGATGACGATCCGGCCGCCCATGCCGGAATGGGG
>JAFZNL010000205.1 GCA_017550925.1 Lachnospiraceae bacterium
AAGCTTTCAGAAGAGCAAAAAGCGGGGCTGAAAACGGATCCGAATAAGGTGTTTACCCAAAAACCCGAAGTACCTTTTAATCCGCAGGATCTGTGTGCAAATGATAATCCTTTCCGAAAATGCAGGATGATGATGGAAATGCTCGGGGTGATGGAAGCGAAGTTTGCCCTTGAACTGGGTCATGAGCAGCTTGGCATTGAGGAGTCCCTGGAAGAACAGGAAACAGATCCTGAGAAACGTTCGGAACAAGCCGCCTTCCTGATCCGCAGATCCAGACCTAAGATCATGCGGATGTATCAGGAGTTTGACAGCATGCGCAGTTCCCTTCTGTCCTTACAGGAGGGATGGACAAGGCAGGCTTTTTTAGGCGGAAATAATCCCGTGGATGAGCAGACCACCATGGGGCAGTTGGCAGATAAGCTTGACCTGACGATGGATGAAAGAGCCGCCTTCCTGAAGAACTTTGGCTGCAAGGATGAAAATAAAAAGGCGATGGTGGTCTTTAAAGGCGTATTGCAGAAGCGGATCGATGAGGAAAAAAATAAGAAAAGCGGGAGAGACCAGAAGCTGATCAATACACCCCTTGATGATGTGAATGTCATGTTTTATATGATAAAAAACTGCAATGAGTATCTGGTCCAGACATGGTATGCCAGGGGTTTCCATTTGGTTAAGAATACGGCCTTCGGCGTCGAAGCGCAGATGTTTGAAAAGGGCCGGGCCCTGCAGAGCAGGAAAGAGCCCGATTATCGAAATATCCAGGACTGGATCCGGAATAAGGGGCAGCGCGACGCAGAAAAGAAAAAGGTGGAAAACATCGGCAGTTCATCAAAGCAGCTGATCGGCGCCCTGACGAGTGAAAAGAAGCAGAAGATCCGTTCCACCCGCGGGATGAACGATGTCTTTGAGATGGAAAACTTTGATAGAAACCCCGAGTTTTTAAACGGGGTGATTGCCAGGCTTGAAAGCACCAAACAGGGAACCAGTATCGACAGATTTTTATGGCACCGCAAAAACACAGGTACGTATGAGTCCATGCTCAAAGCCGTGAAAGCCTATGAAAAGGCGGTCTTTGAGAAAAAAACCGGCGAGGCTGTGGAACTTCGGGAAGAGATGCTGGAAAAGTGCTATGCATATATCGAAGGAAAAGAGAAGAAAAGATGGCATGATTTCGGCAAAGAGCGGTATAACCTGGCCTTGATGCTGATCAGGACATATGATTCCTGGGAAAGATTCACTTCCCTCTGCGATAAGATCAACCGGGCGCGGGATGTAGAGGTGGGTGACGATGACTATATGGACGGTGGGGCACTTGAGAGATTTAAAGAGACCTATGGGATCACGAACCTTGGCAAAGAACGCATCCATGAAAAGACGAGACATAATGCTACCTTTATGCTGCCGGATCAGGAAAAGCGTTTTGCCGTGATGGAAACGCTCTATACCAAAGAGCCGAAGTATCCGCAGATCATCAGGGAAGGCTTTACAGAGGATCAGTTTAACAAATTAAAGAAGATAGATGTAACGTTTCACAGGATTTCCGATAATGAGATCCCCCCAAATGCACAGCCGGAAGGTAACGGCCTTTCCGACAGGGATTTTGCTGCCATCGCTTATGGCGCAGCCCTGAGTGAGAAGGCAGTGGGTAAGGAGATGAAATGTTTTCCGAAGGGGATCGAAAAGAAGGATATTCCGGAACTGTTCAGTGACCGTTACACGTCAAAGATCATGAGAAATGACACCCTGCCCGCGGCTACCGGCATGGTGGCGCCCATAATCCAGTACGGCAGGGAGCAGGCGAAAGCAGCCCTGCAGGATTACGGCGCCGGCAAGAAGAAAAAACTGGCCGGCATCCTGGCAAATGCGCTGGTAAAGATCACGGAGAAATACCGGATCAAGAGAGAAGTGGATGACGAACTGGTGGCAGACGGTGAAATGGCTGCCCGCATGTGCAATATGCTCCTTCGGGATAAAGAACTGCTGAAGGAAGCGCTATCGTCCAATCCGGATTTTCATATGGGACATCTTCGGATGGTATCTTCCATCAATCATGTCTGTGAATTGTATGCAAGGAGCACCTATGCAAAGGAAAAGATCAATGAGGCAGCAGGAAGCGGTCAGGATACCATGACACCGGATGAGAAAAAACAGCTGATGACGGATGTGGTCTCATACATGACAGCGAAACAGTGGATGGAAAAGCGGACGGCAGTTTTGTTTAAAAATATGGATTACGTAGACGAGTCGAATCAGCTGACGCAGACAAAGGCTAACCTGAAAGCATCGACTGACAGGGCCAGGGAAAACCTGAAACGGAAGAATAACGGCAGTTTGATCAATTTGAAAGGAGACGATGCAAAGCAATTAGAAAAGATCCAGGCACAGGAAAAAGAGATTGAAGCGCGGATTGGCGGAAAGGAAAAACTGCTGAAGAAAAAGTATGTGAAGGATTCCGTCATGATCGACCAGATGAAGGAGACGGAGGCCATAGAGAGTATCCATCGGGAATCGGCAAAGTTCGTCCGGGATAAACTGACGAAAATGAATATATCAGATGAGCAGCTGACGCCGGCCAGAATGAAGGAGTTTTTGAAGGATATGGATACGCATATGAAACGTGTGGCACGGCCCCAGGCAGGAGACGGCAACAGGGTGATACAGCAAAGAGGGATTAACGCCTGATAAAAACAGAAAAATGACAGGTAAAAAATCTGAATTGACAGGATGATATTAGGGAAGTTATGTGATAAAATAAACTGAGTTAAGGAGCCCTGTATGAAACGGAACAAAACTGGGAGGCAGGGCAGCTGCCGCAGCAGGCAGCGGATGAGGGGATTTACTCGGAGGATCAAACCATGAAAAAGAGAATCGCAGTTTTTGCGAACGGCTGGAGCGCAGAAAACCTGCGCTACTACATGGAGGCGCTCATTGAGCGCCTTGCAGGCGTGTCTGCAGATCTATATGTTTTTATGGGTTACGATGCCTACGGCACAATGAATAATGAGTCCGAATGCAGCATCTATGAACTTCCTGACGTGTCGATCTTTGATGCTGTGGTGTTCTTTTCACCGGGCATGGATTTTGCCCATATCAATGACAAGATCTTAGGCCGGTGCCGCCAGACCAGCGTTCCTTTGATCTGTGTAGGCAAGATATTAGAGGGAGTGCCGTCAATTTATACGGATCAGTATAAGGGAATGAAACCCCTGGTGGATCATATGATCGAAAAGCACCATGTGGAGAAGATCTTATTTATTGCCGGTCCCCGGGATAACTTTGATTCCAATGAAAGGCTCCGTGCGCTGCAGGATTCCTGCAGGGAGCATGGGGTGACGTTTTCCGGATCGGATGTATTCTATTCCAACTGGGACGTCATGGCGGCGGCCACCCATATCAGGGAAATGATCAAGAAGAAAAAGAAATTCCCGGATGTGATCATGTGCGCGAATGATAATACGGCGTTTTACATCAGTTTCGTTTTGGAAGAAAAGGAAATCGATGTACCGACAGAGGTCATGTTGACCGGCTTTGACGGAACGCATAAGGCGAAGACTTTTTATCCTTCGCTGACAAGCGTGGCGCAGCCTTTTGCCAAAATGGGCACCAAAACTGCAGAATGCCTGATCTCGGTCTTTGAAGGAAAACCGCTGGAAGATAAGTATTACATCCCCTGTGAGTTTTCCATCGGGGAGAGCTGTGGCTGCGATGTGACGGCGGAAAGGGATATTCTGCGGCGAGAGGTCTGCCGAAGGATGCCCAGCGATATTGCCAGGGCAGGTTTCCGTCAGGGAAGACTCCATTATATGGAGTATGCGGTCATGCAGTCCGAGCGCTATTCCACCCTGGGTGATTCCCTGCAGGATTTTTTATATGAAAATGACGGGCAGGAAGGGAATCCCTTCTTTATGTTCATAGACCCGGCCCTTGGGAAACTCGGGGAATGCACCATCGAGGAAATGCCCAAGCATACCATTTCCGAAAAACTGGATATGCTGGTGGGTAAGTGCGACGATGAGCATTATGAAACCATGAGCCTGAATGTCAGACAAAATCCGTTGCCGCCCCTTCCGGATGACGGCAGGGACCATATGTTTGTCTTCATGCCGCTCTATGTGGATAGTTTTGTCTGTGGTTATATGGTCATGTCAGACAAGATGGATTATTTCGAGAAGACCTATTATAACACCTTCCAGTCGGCCATGAATAACAACCTGGAAACCTACGTTAAGAACTTAAAACTCAGCGCTCTGAATGATAAATTATCGGATCTTCTGAATAAAGATCCCATGACCGGCGTGCGCAACCGCGTGGCTTACGAGAGTTATATGCTCAGCCTGAAAGACAGGATCGCCTCCGGAGATGATACGGAAACTGCCTTCATGATGTTCGACTTAAATGATCTGAAGATCATTAATGACACTTACGGTCATGAAAAGGGCGATGAATATATCAAAAACAGCTGCAACCTGATCTGCGAAACCTTTGCCCACAGCATTGTGTTCAGGATTGGCGGCGATGAATTTGTTGCGGTCCTTTGGGGCAGCGATTTTCGCAATAAGGAAAAACTCCTTGAGGAATTCCGGCAGCTGCTGACTGACATCGAAGCAGGTGACGGGGAGCCGGAAGAAAAGGTATCCATCGCCAGCGGCATGGCGGTATATAACAGCGCAAGCGGTGAGGGAGTGGATGCGGCGCTTCGGCGGGCGGATGATGCCATGTATGAGGATAAGCGGCGGATCAACCAGCTGCGCGGGGATTGACTTTTGAGGGGCGTGTGCTACAATTCGTAGGGGATTGTGTAGTCCGTTATATGGAAGAGAAAGTATATAATTCGGAGGGGAAATCGGAAAACTACTGATCAATTCAAATTGGAGGTAAGATATGGCAGAGCGACTGACAACGATGATATCGGAAGAAGAAATTTTAGCCAGAGTCACCGAGATCGCAGAGCAGATCAACAAAGACTATGCCGGTGAAGAAGTCCACTTAGTTTGCGTACTCCGGGGCGGCAGCTTTTTTATGTGCTCCCTTGCAAAGCGGATCACCCTTCCCGTGACGCTTGATTTTATTTCCTGTTCCAGCTATGGAAACGACACCAAGTCCAGCGGCGTTGTACGGATCGTTAAAGACCTGTCCGATTCCATCGTAGGCAAGAACGTGATCGTTATTGAGGACGTGGTGGATACCGGAAGGACTTTAAGTTATCTGCTGAAGATGCTCTCTGAGCGCCAGCCTAAGAGTTTGAAACTCTGTTCTCTGCTGGATAAGCCTTCCCGTAGGGTGGTGGAGATCGAAGCGGATTATGTAGGCTTTACGATCCCTGACAAATTCGTAGTCGGCTACGGTCTTGATTATGCGCAGAAATACCGGAACCTTCCCTACATCGCGGAAGTGGTATTTGATGAAGAATAAAATATGTAATAAGTAACAAGTAATTAGAAAGGCAGTTCCATGAACAACACTCCAAACAAACAACGGGGGCTGGGCACCAGTTTCGTGCTGATCCTGCTTTTGCTGGCCATCGCTATCTGGATCAGCTCCCTGCGTAACACCAACACAGGCTATAACTGGTCTGATTTTGAAAACGATCTGAAACATGAAAGGATCACGGGAGCGACTATCGATCCCAATTCCGAAGTACCTACGGGTAAGGTTATCTTTTCCTTTAAGAAAGGGGGAGTGGGACAGCTTTATACCTCGGATGTGACAAAGGTAGAAGAAAAATTGCAGGAGGCGGGCATCACCTATGTGATGAAGGATATGCCCTCCGGCAACTGGTTTTTATACTATGTCCTTCCCATGCTGATCGTCTTTATCATCTTCGTGTTCTTCTTCTCGATGATGAGTTCCCAGGCGGGGGGCGGTGGCGGCACAGCCGGCAGGATGATGAATTTCGGAAAATCTCGTGCCAAGATGGTGGAAGCAGGAGAGACCAAGATCACCTTTAAGGACGTGGCAGGCCTGAAAGAGGAAAAAGAGGATCTCGAGGAGATCGTGGACTTTTTGAAATCGCCCGGAAAATATACCGGCGTAGGCGCCAGGATCCCCAAGGGGATTTTATTAGAGGGCCCTCCGGGAACCGGTAAAACCCTGTTGGCAAAGGCGATCGCAGGCGAAGCGAATGTTCCTTTCTTTACCATCTCCGGTTCGGATTTCGTGGAAATGTTCGTCGGCGTGGGCGCATCCCGTGTCAGGGACTTATTTGAAGAAGCAAAAAAGAATCACCCCTGTATCGTATTCATCGATGAGATCGATGCCGTGGCAAGACGGCGCGGAACCGGTATGGGCGGCGGCCATGATGAAAGGGAGCAGACCCTGAATCAGCTGCTGGTGGAAATGGATGGTTTCGGCGTCAATGAAGGGATCATCGTCCTTGCGGCAACCAACCGCGTGGATATCTTAGATCCCGCCATCATGCGTCCCGGTCGTTTTGACCGCAAGATCGGTGTAGGCAGACCGGATGTAAAGGGCCGGGAGGATATCCTCAAGATTCACTCCAAGAATAAACCACTTGCCGAGGATGTGGATATCGTACAGATCGCACAGACCACGGCAGGCTTTACCGGCGCGGACCTTGAGAATCTGATGAATGAATCCGCAATTTTGGCTGCAAAGTCTGACAGAAAATTCATTGTTTCCGAGGATGTGAAG
Source organism: Lachnospiraceae bacterium (assembly GCA_017550925.1). Classification (GTDB taxonomy): domain Bacteria; phylum Bacillota; class Clostridia; order Lachnospirales; family Lachnospiraceae; genus RGIG7926. The sequence goes on from JAFZNL010000205.1 coordinate 6,652, forward strand.
AAAGCCTTTATCAAAGTGGGCATCGGCGCAGAAAAGCGCAGCCGCGTTATTTCCGATAAGGAAAAGAGGATCACGGCTTACCACGAATCCGGACATGCGATCTTGTTCCACGTGCTGCCGGATATGGATCCCGTTTATACCGTATCCATCATCCCCACGGGAACCGGCGCAGCAGGTTATACCATGCCCCTTCCGGAACGGGATGATATGTTTATGACCAAGAGCCGCATGATGCAGGATATCATGGTGGATCTGGGCGGCCGGATCGCTGAGGAACTCATTTTTGATGAGATCACCACAGGCGCATCCAGCGATATCAAGAAGGCAACCCATGTTGCCCGCAGCATGGTAACCAGGTTTGGTATGTCGCCGCTCCTCGGTACCGTGAATTATGATGACGAAGGCGAAGAAGTATTCATTGGTAAGGACCTTGCCCATGCCAAGACCACCAGTGAGGCGGTCACCAGCCAGATCGATGCGGAAGTCAAGCGCATCATCACGGAATGCTATGACAAGGCGAAAGCTATTATCGAGGAAAATATCGATATCCTTCATGCATCCGCAAACCTTCTGTTAGAAAAAGAGCGGATCTCCAGAGACGAATTTGAGGCACTTTTTGGAGAGAAAAAGGAAAATCCGGTGGTTGAGTGGGAAAAACCGGTGACTGTGTAAGAAAAATAAATCAGAAATTTCAGATGAATGGCCTGGCGCCGCAGGGAAAACCCCTGCGGCGTCTTATATTGTTGTATAATGTGTCAGATAGAAACGCTATATCTGTATATTTCATTGGACAATTCTGCAGGGCATTGTGAAAAACTACCAAAAGAATGGGTCGTCTGTTGTGAATTTTGTGAAAAATGAAAGTAGACATATAGGGGGCTGTTTGCTATTATCTACTTGTAACCCCCCAATACATTACATAGTTTTTGCTATACCCCATAAGAGAAATACCTTCTCTGAAAACCCGGCTGATCCCCAGCCGGGTTTTTCGTATGTAAGTTATCATTCCCAGTGGATTTCTAAAAATGTTGTCAGCGTCTACCGCTGTCAGTGTCGCAGACTGATGCAGAGTTATTGACGCTGCATATGGGTTAGCGGTAAAATATTCTGTAGCTTCAGTATCTATTCATTTCGACATGAGGAAACCCCATGATCCCAATCCTATCCGTAGAAAACATGAGAAACAGCGACGCCGCCACTATCGCAGGCGGGATACCCGGAAGGGAGCTGATGCTGCGCGCCGGAAAAGGCATTTACGGCGCAGCGAAGTGGAAGTCGCCGGTGGCCATCGTTTGCGGCAGCGGCAACAATGCGGGAGACGGCTATGTCATTGCCGCTCTTTTGCAGGAAGACGGCATCCCCTGCGAGATCATCCTGCTTTCCGAAAAGTTCTCGGAAGACGGCGCATATTATTATCAAAAGTGCCAGGATGCAGATATTCCCATTACCCTTTGGCAGGAAGGGATGTCCTTAGAGCGGTTTGGCTCCATCGCTGACTGTATCCTTGGCACCGGTTTTCATGGCTCCGTCCGGGGAGGTGTCCGTAGCGTCATCGAAGAGATCAATAACAGCGGCGCATATGTGGTATCCGTGGATATCAACAGCGGACTGAACGGCGATACGGGCATGACGGATCTTTGCGTGCATTCGGACCTGACGGTTTCTGTCGGCGGTTTCCAGCCGGGACATTTTTTGCAGATGGCAAAGGATGTGATGAAAGAGAAAGTCAATATCGATATCGGTATCGAGCCTGTAGAACGAACCTATTCCCTGATCGAAGAGGCAGATATCGCGCAGATCTTCCGGCCGCGGAATAATCATTCCAATAAAGGAACCTATGGCTATGTCGCCCTCATCGGCGGCAGTAAAAAATACAGCGGTGCCATAAGGCTGGCGGGCATGGCAAATGCAGCCATGCGCTCGGGAGCCGGCGTGGTAAAACTTGCGGTGCCACAGTGTATCGCAGGGGATATCCTTCCGCTGATCTTAGAGAGCACCGCATTTCCCCTTTGAGACGATGGGGGAGAGATCGGTTTTTGCGAAGAAGAGATCCGGTCTTTGACTGCGAATGTAAGGACCGTCACCTTCGGCATGGGGATCGGACCGGGAGAAGGCGCAGGACAGGTGCTTTCCTGGCTGCTTGCAAATTATAAAGGGAAATTGATCGTAGATGCGGACGGACTGACCCTGCTGGCAGGACTTCCGACTGAGCAGATCCAATCGGCGGCTTGCACCCTGGTTTTAACGCCCCATATCAAAGAGTTTTCCAGGCTGACCGGGGAGAGCATCGATGAAATATTAACGGCGCCCATCGCAAAAGCAGAGGCCTATGCGGCCAGGATGGGTGTGATCTTACTGCTGAAGGGTCCGGCGACCATCGTGACGGACGGTAAAACCACCTATCTGGTAGACAGGGGCTGCGCCGGCATGGCAACAGCAGGCAGCGGAGATGTGCTCTCCGGCGTTTTGTCAGCGGTTCTATCTTACGGCGAGGATCCTTTGCTTACCACGGCGGCAGGAGCTTATATCAACGGAAGAGCCGGGGAACTGGCCCAGGAGGAGATGGGCTCGGTGAGCATGATCGCCAGCGATACGGTGGCGAAGATCCCGCAGGTGATACATGCATTGGAAAGGAGTTACTATTTGCAGTAATATCGCATAATCCAGCCGATATCAGCAAGCAAGCTTGCATATCGTCTGTCTTTTGCGATCGACTTTGAATAGTAACTTGTGAGGAATTCATGGAGCGAAGTTACATTGCAATTGATTTAAAGAGTTTCTATGCCAGCGTGGAGTGTCAGGAGCGCGGGCTGGATCCGCTGACCACAAATCTGGTGGTGGCTGATCCTACCCGTACGGAAAAAACCATCTGTCTGGCGGTTTCGCCCTCCCTGAAAGCCTGCGGTATCTCCGGCAGGGCCAGGCTTTTTGAAGTGGTGACCAAAGTCGCTCAGGTGAACCGGCAGCGGCTTGGCGATGCAGCCGCAAAGGGGCTTTTGCAAAAAGGCGAAGACGGAGAGTATCATTTTTCCGGCAGCAGTGATAACGCCGGGCAGCTAGCAGAGGATCCGACTCTGGAACTTTCCTATATCGTGGCACCGCCCAGAATGCGGCTCTATGAAAAATACAGCACGGACATTTACGCCATCTATTTACAGTACGTGGCGCCGGAGGATATCCATGTCTATTCCATCGATGAGGTGTTCATCGATGTAACGGCTTACCTGGATACCTACAAGACTACCCCGCGGGAGATGGCGCTGACCATGGTGCGGGACGTGCTCCATAATACCGGAATCACGGCGACGGCGGGCATTGGGACCAACATGTATTTGGCAAAAGTCGCCATGGACGTGGTGGCCAAGCATATGGAGGCAGATGCGGACGGCGTGCGGATCGCGAAGCTGGATGAGCGGAGCTACCGGAGCCTCCTTTGGTGCCATAAACCTCTGACGGACTTTTGGCGGGTGGGACGCGGTTATTCCAAAAAACTGGCTTCTATGGGGATCTACACCATGGGCGATATCGCCAGGGCGTCTCTGTCCGAGGCCGGGGAAAACAGCCTGTATCAGGCTTTCGGTATCAATGCAGAACTTTTGATCGACCATGCCTGGGGCTGGGAGCCCACCACCATGGACCTGATCAAATCCTACCGCCCCCAGACCAATTCCCTCTCATCCGGACAGGTGCTTTCGGAGCCCTATTCCAAGGAAAAGGGCAGGCTCATTGTGCGGGAAATGACGGAACTTTTGGTGCTGGATCTGGTCAAAAAAGGACTGGTGACAAAGCAGATGGTACTGACGGTGGGCTATGACAAGGACTCCCTGACCCTGGAAAAGGAAGGCAGTTCCTGGAAGAATTCCATCTATAAAGTCACGGCTACCGGAGAGCGCTACACCGGCGAGGTAGCCATGGACCCCTATGGAAGGCCCATGCCGAAGATGGCCCACGGAACGGAGAATCTGCCGGAATATACATCATCAACCAGAAAGATCGTGGATGCAGTGATACGGCTCTATGACAGAATTGTTTCAGAGGATCTGACCGTCAGACGGGCCTATGTGGTGGCTGCCGGTATCATCCTGCGGGGAGACATCCCGGAGGAGCAGCCCCGGCAGCTGGATCTGTTTACGGATTATGCGGCAAAAGAAGCAGAGGAAAAAGCTGCAAAAGAAGCGGATGACAGGGAGCGACGGATGCAGCTTGCCATTGTATCTTTACAGGAGCGTTTCGGCAAAAATGCGGTCCTTAAGGGCATGAACCTCGAGGAAGGTGCAACCACCATCGCAAGGAACGGACAGGTTGGCGGGCATAAGGCGTAGAGATTGTATACAAGGATTGTTTTTTTCGACGAACAATGGTATTATATAATATATCATCAGGAGACATCAAATGGATAACCGCGCAGAAACCGAATACGCTGATATCATCGATCTGCCCCATCACCAGTCAAAGACAAGACCGCATATGTCGTTGCATGACAGAGCGGCGCAATTTGCGCCTTTTGCGGCGTTGCAGGGATATAGCGAGCTGGTGGAAGATGAGGCAAAGGCCAGCCTGGAAAAGGTGCTGATATCAGAGCAGGGACATCCGATCGAAGACATATAAGAAAGGAACACAGAATTGAAAACGGAAGTGACCATAGCGGGAGTGACTTTTCAAAATCCCGTGATGACCGCGTCGGGAACCTTCGGCAGCGGCATGGAATACGGAGAATTTGTTGATTTAAATAAACTCGGTGCAGTTGTGACAAAAGGCGTTGCCAATATTCCCTGGCAGGGAAATGAAACCCCGAGAGTGGCGGAAACCTACGGCGGTATGCTCAATGCCATCGGTCTTCAGAACCCCGGGATTGATACCTTTATCGAAAGGGACCTGGCTTTTTTGAAAGACTATCCGGATACCAAGGTGATCGTGAACGTCTGCGGAAAGAGTATCGAGGATTACGTGGAGGTTGTGGAAAGGCTGGCAGGTGAAGATAGGGTGGATCTTTTGGAGATCAATGTTTCCTGTCCCAACGTCAAAGAAGGCGCCATCGCTTTCGGACAAAATACCGATGCCCTGACCCGCATTACAACAGAGATCAAAAAGAAAGCAAAGCAGCCCGTGATCATGAAGCTTTCTCCGAATGTGACGGATATCGCGGAAATGGCCAGGGCAGCAGAGGCAGCCGGTGCGGATGCAGTATCACTGATCAATACCATTACGGGAATGAAGATCGATATCCATAGAAGAAAGTTTGCATTGGCTAACAAAACCGGCGGACTTTCAGGACCGGCCATCAAACCGGTGGCGGTCAGAATGGTCTATCAGGTTTCCCATGCGGTATCCATTCCGGTGATCGGCATGGGCGGCATTTCCGGCTGGGAAGATGCAGTAGAGTTTATGATGGCAGGCGCCAGCGCCGTTGCCATCGGAGCTATGAATTTTATCAACCCTTACGTGACGATAGAAACCATCGAAGGGATGCGCCGCTTTATGGAGGAGCAGAAGATCGGAGATGTGACGGAACTGATCGGCTGCGTAGAGTAAGGATCGGCGATCACGGATCGGTGCACGGTAATGCAGTGGCCGGATGATCGTGCCGAAAAGTTTATTGAGAAGAATAAACGGGTTATTGAGAGTTATAGAATGCGGTCAGAACGAGGACCGGGAAAGAATTGGACAGGTGAGACTATGCAGGATATCAATGAGATCGATGAGGCGTTTTTACCGCTGAGAGATGTTGTTTTTAAGAAACTGAGAGCAGAAATTTTATTGGGAGAGCTTTCTCCCGGAGAGCGTCTGATGGAGCTGCACCTTGCGCAGCGCCTTGGTGTTTCCAGGACGCCGGTCAGGGAAGCAATCCGGAAACTGGAATTGGAAGGTCTGGTAACCATGCTGCCAAGGCGGGGCGCCCAGGTAGCGCAGATTTCCGAAAAGGACTTAAAGGATGTATTGCAGGTGCGTACTTCCTTAGAGCAGCTTGCCGTCAGATTGGCCTGCGAGCGGATGGATGAAGAAACGCTGAAGGAACTGGATAAGGCATGCGAAAGTTTTGCTGCTGCAACATCATCTAAGGATATGACAGCCATTACCAAGGCAGATGTGGCATTGCATGACGTGATCATCCGGTCTACCGGTAACCGGAAATTAGAACAGATGATCAGCAACTTAGCAGAGCAGATGTATCGTTATCGTTTTGAATATATCAAAGATGCTACCTATCATACCAGGCTGATCGAGGAGCACAGAAAAATCTATCAGAGCATTGCCGACCGCGATGCAGCGCGCGCACAGGAAGAGATCGCGACCCATATCGAAAACCAGCGCCAGACCATCATGGAGCATTTGAATTTATGACAAAAGATGTACTCGTGTCTGTGGAGGGCATGCATTTTTCCCAGCAGGCAGAACCCGGCAAAGTGGAGATCATCAATGCGGGAAGTTATTATAAAAAGAACGATTACCACTACGTCCTGTACGATGAGGCTATGGAAGGGTTTGACCAGATCACCCGGAATATGATCAAGTTTAAGGACGGTGAGGTTTTGCTGCATAAAAAGGGCGTCATCAATGCGGATATGCTCTTTGAAGAAAATAAAACGAATTCCAGCTGTTACATGACGCCCTTCGGGGAGATCATGATGAATATCAACACCACGGCTGTGGATATTCTGGAACGGGAAGATAAGATCATTTTGGATGTGGGTTATACCTTAGAGGTTGGCTACGAGGAACTTGCGCAGTGCCGGATCCATATCCGGGTCAGCCCGCGGGAAAACGGAGCCAGGCTCCTGGATGAGGATTATTCTTAAAGCACAAAAGTTAGCCATACGCAACAAAAGGGGAAGCAAAAACAGAGTAGTGTAAAGTCCGATATGGAAATCGGTGGCCGAAAACTACTGATCAATGAAAGAGGGAGGGTCATATGGACACAAATATTTTATTGGAAAGCGGAACAAACGAACTGGAGATCCTGGAATTTACAGTCAATGATAATTCCTATGGCATTAATGTTGCCAAGGTAAAGGAAATCATCCAGTATCAGCAGGTGACGCCGGTTCCCAATTCCCATCCGAGCATTGAGGGGATTTTTATGCCGAGGGATACGATGATCACGGCTGTGGACCTTCGCAATTGCCTGCAGCTGGGAAGCTCGGATGATAAGGGACTTTTTATCATTACCAACTTTAACGGCCTGGATATGGCTTTTCATGTGGATTCCGTGAAAGGCATTCACCGCGTGGCATGGACCCAGGTGTTGCCGCCTGACCTGACTCTTTCCGGCGCTGACGCAGGCGTTTCTACCGGGATCGTCAAGATCAATGACAAACTCCTGCGACAGCTCCTCTTCGTAGCTGTTATCGATGGGCTGCATATCCATATAGATGTTGCGCACCTGGGAGCCCGTGGTTTTACCTGCCCTACGGTGGCGCAGACAA
>JAFZNL010000206.1 GCA_017550925.1 Lachnospiraceae bacterium
ACGAAGACGACGATGATGAATCGTCCCTGTCCTTCAATATCTTCGATATGTTCGAGCAGGAAGCAGAGATGAAAGAAAAGTACAATCCGATGGATGACTTTATGGACGGCGAGGAGAACGTACTTGAGATTACCATTGAGCAGCTGACTGAATATAACAAGAATCATAAACTGAAAGCCAAGGCCGGCTGAATCATGCATGATTGAAAAAAATGCAACGGATTCGGTTTTTTGCCTGTATTATGGTCAGAGAAACCTATAGCTGCAGGCACGAAAAGGATAAATGATGGTGAAAATGATGAAAGAAAACAGTAAAAAGAAAATGTTGAAAAAAGGAATGATAGCGGCAGCCTTAATGCTTTCCGTGATGTTTACCCTTTCTTTTTCACACAGTGTATATGCGGTAAGAACGGATTTCAATGGTGGTTACGGGAGTGGTTACGGCGACTTTCGAGTGCCTGATCTGGAAGAAATCCAGAAAAAAAAGGAGGAAGCCCTGAAGAAAGCAGAGGAGGAAGCGGCCCGGAAAAGGGCAGCTGAGGAGGCAGCCGCAAAAAAGGCAGCCGAGGAAGCTGCCGCAAAAAAAGCAGCCGAGGAAGCTGCCGCAAAAAAAGCAGCCGAAGAGGCGGCAAAAGCGAAACTGAAAAAGGAGGGCGTACCGGTTCCCGCCAACACCTATATCCTGGATCTGACCACGGGTTTACAGCCGGGCACCAATATCTCCTTCTTCATCATCTCCTATAACACCAAATCGGAAGAGGGCACGGATGAACCCCGTTCTATTTATGTATTTCCCGGTGCGGGTGATTTTAAGGAGGGAATGGAGGAACTCGAAGAGTATTCCACCCAGTATGGTCAGCCCGGCCAGGCGTTGAACCAGAGCTATATGACCTTTTCGGATGCGGTCAATAAGCCCCCCACAGGATCAGACTCCAATACGGCTATGCAGGCCAACAGCCATGACCAGGTGATTTTCCATACCAAGGACCCCATCGATAAAGTTACGAACATTGAGATTTTTACAAGGTATGATACAAGCAAAAAGACCAGCAATGAGTGGACCTGCCAAGGACTGTCCATTTACGAAGTCAGCAATGTGTACGGCATTGACATGGTAGGCGGTTTTTCCAAGGATTATTATGCCAACTTCCGGGGAACGCTGCTTGCGGAAGTTGCTTTCAAAACCGGCGGCAGCGACGGCGGTTTCCATACCTACAGTTGGAACCTGGATCAGATTTTCTCCTTTGGCGATATGACGGTCAAAGAGCAGGATGAAAAAGGCAATATCAAAGAAGTCCGCAGGGATAATCTTTATACCACCCTGATCACGGAATTTGATGATCCTGTTTATAACCCGGGTGCCAAGGACCGGTATGGTTTCCGGATCGATTTTGCGGATCAGCCGGGAGCCGGGCTGGAATCCCTGTCTTACCGCAGCAAGGCGGATCTGGCAGGCGGCGAATACATTGAAAGCCTGTCGCTGAAGATTGTTTATACGGATACCGGTGACAAGCCCCATATCATCAACCTGCCGGTGGTGACAAATTCTCTGAAATGGGCCTATGACAAAGGTGTGAAGACCAACATCGCAGGGGTGGCACAGCCCGGACAGAGTCTGTTTTTTGAGGGCAACATTCCAAAACTGAAGTCGATCACCTCTGTATCCCTGACAAACGGCAATGCAAAGGCGTTGGCTAATTGCGGGATGACCTCAAGCGCGTCTTCCTCAGCGGTGAGGCAGGGCAGGATCAAACAGAATGAAGATGACCCGATCGCGCTGTCCATGTTTGCGATCTACCATATGTATAATGACCCGGATACCAAGGTGGAAGAGACCGGCGAGGACGGCTGGAGCAGCGAGGCCGCAATAAAGGTCGATGTGACTCCGGATGGCGGATTCTTAAGTTACGATTATGTCGGGCTGCCCATCTTTTACAGAAAAGCGGAAACCGAGTTTGGGATGGAACTGGCAACCGGTGATGAGATCGCGCTTCAGCTCCTGGTTCCGGATGAACCATCGGATCTGAAACTTCCCGCCTGGAAGAGCAATAAATATCTGATCGGCGTGACCACGGATACTGTCAACAGGGCAGGAACCGTGGGGGATATTCGTATGCAGTTCGCCTATACCAATATAAAGGGCATGAACCAGTATACGGAGTGGTACAACTTAAATGAGGCATCAACAGGATACTACGGATACTGGATGTCAGACGGGGCACCCTCCGGTAACTTCGGATACCTGGCCGGCATGAGCCCGAAAAACACTCTGTACTTTATTGTGACAGCAAATGAAGTAGATCAATTTACCAATGCGAAATATGAATTGGATTCCGGTTCGGATGACTGGCAGACCAATGGTCTGCAGATCTGGGCGCTGGACACCTTGTCTCCGGCAAAAGCAGCATGGGAGGATGTGGATGCGAAAAACGGGGATACCGAGCTTCACTCCGACGTACGGTTTTACAGGGAATTTACCGGGATCAATATCCTGAATATTCAGGGTATCACGAAGGATGACGAGGAGGGGGCGACAAACAGCGACAACTCTTATCTGCCGGATTCCGTTTTGGTACGGGCCGGTGAAACCTCTACCTGGAAGTTCAAGACCAAGGGTGCGGAGCAGGTAGAAGAGGAATCTTTTGCGCAGATCACGGATGACATGACTTATGAAGACTGTCTGCAGAATTTCGGATTTGCAAAGAGGCGTATGTCCTATACGGTGAAAGTAGATGTGTCGGATCAGGCCATCGACGTTTCCGGTAACGGGGACTGCGGCTCGCAGAATGACTTTTATTTCCAGCTTCTGTTTGAAAACGGAGCATCTGCCGTGGTGCTGGCCAATCAGCAGCTCGAGGGCGACCGGTTCCGTACCGGCAATGTGGAAACCTTTACCATCGGGACCAATAAGGATTATGGGGAAGTCACAGGCGTGCGCATCATCCCCGAGGAAGTGCAGGAGAACAATGATATCGACGATAAACTCAAGATCAATGAGATCCGAGTGATCCGTCAGACCAATGCCACCTTCAATGAGGCCTATATCGTGGAGCATTCCGCCATTCCCAATGACGGATGGATCGGCAACCAGACTTACATGGATGATGCCCAGAGAAAGCAGTATAACGAAGAAAACAAGGGTCGTATGATGAGCGAGATCGCAGTGGATCTGCCGGTTACGGCCAAGGCAAATGAGCTGAACATTCTCTGCTGCCTGGCACTGGAGGATTATAAAGAAGGTACTTCACAGTTCTATGGCGAGATGAAGATGACCGTAGATTATATCAAGACAGACGGAACTCCGGCAACTGAAACCTTTGATATCGTGGATGCGATGTATAATTATTATGGAAAAACCGTGCAGCATGATACGGATACGGATTCCACAGGAAAGGTATCTACCAGACAGCCTGCGGTATCCATGCCGTCTCTGATGTTCAGGGGCGGGCATACAGATCGTTTCATGATCACATTGAAGGACTGCAAATCTTTATATATGGCAACTCTGACAGGCCAGAGCAGGGGAGATACCTCCGAACTGAATGTGGCATCCTTAAGTTTTAATGTGGTAGAAGAAGCAGGGGAACTGCAGATCTCCGGAAAGGATGAATATGTCAGGACAGGTGAAACGACTTATATCACCAGTAATTCCGTAGAAACCAGTGAGACTTCAAAACTGGGGAACACCTTTGGAAAGGGTCAGGATCAGAAGATCAAGATCGGCCTTCTGACCAACGAGGTGGCGCCGCGCGACGAGGGCAGCAAGTGGCTGGCAGTCTTCTCCAGAGAGCCGGTATCCCAGAATGATACCCTGGATATCTACATTTATCCGACGGCGGATTCCGTTCCGATCGATACCTGGACGCTTTATACAAGGGCTGCCTTTGATAATGTTTCCGGCAAGCAGTTTACAACATCCCTGACGCAGATGAACCGTCATATCGCTACGGATGAAAATGACAGGAGTTATTTCTATCTGAACGGATTAAATGCCAGGGCCATGTCCACGCTTGGTGAGCTTTATGCAGTGGGCAGTACATCGAACGGTGATAATAATGCCTATATTGATTATGCAGTTGTTCAGCAGGTCCGTTCCGGCACGGTGATCAATACCTGGCAGCGAAACGGCTTAAAGAAGATGATCTCCACCGGCGTTTCCATGACCAGTCAGGGAGACAAGACTGCTGGGCTGTATGACCAGCAGAAGGTATTGCTGCAGCTGTCAACCACCACCGCGGAAACGAAACTGACAGCAGAAAAGAATGACCTTGCGATCTCGCTCAGGTATACTGCCAGTGTGGATCCTTCCGGCAAGGAAGTATATTCCGCATACAAATACGTCACGGATCAGAAAGTCACGACGCTGTATGGCGGGGACGTGATCGAACTGACCTTTGACCAGCCTTACGTGAAGAATGTGACCGGTGTCAGGGTTGTCAAAGTGGGCAGTGTGGATGTGACCATTGACAGGATGGTCGTGATCAATTATGCAAGAAGCGGGAATAATGACGACAATCCTTCCGTGGCAGGATGGTTCAGCTTTACCGATCCCCATGTAACGCAGGCAACACCGACCGTTGTGGAGGCAACCGGTACGGAAAAGGCCAGCCCGAATGTGGTACAGCCGCTGACCTTTACCTTTAAGACCTCTCAGCCCGGCGATATTGCGGAATCAGGTACCCAGTCGCCTGTCAGAATGACGATCTACTATGAGGATGCCTACGGAAACGCACAGAGTACGCCGACCATTGCGGATATCAGGCCGTATCTGACGGACCGGACCGTAAGAACCTTCCAGACCGGCGAGGTTCAGGAGGTGAAAATGCTCGTGGCCGGCGTGCAGAAGATCCGGTATATCGAGATCGAACCCTACACCATCGGCGGCAGGACAGACACTTCTGCGGCAGCGGCCTGGAGCCTTGATGCGGTATCGGCACAGCTCGGCACGGACGTGCCTCTTACCAGAAGCGTGGGAGAAAGGATTTATGAGGGATCGTCGAAGCGGATCAACTTCCAGAATATGTCCATGACGGTATCCGGGTATTATTACTCACAGGCGGCGAACTCCTATGAGACCAGGACCATCACGGACGGCAATATGGAATTTACCGTGGCAAGCAACCAGCCCATTATCTTCCGCCCGCTCCTGACAGGATCCATCATGGATATGAATGTCATCGTTGAGCGGAAGGTGGGAGATACAAAGGAAGTGATCGATTCCACGGATCTGATCAAAAAGGAAAAGGTGACTGACGAAAAGATTGAATATACATTTACACCGGCGCGCAACTTTACCGGTGATAACCAGGTCTACTATGTCACCTTCGAGTCCGAAGAGAACCCGAATGTGAAATGTACCTTCACGCTGACGATCCAAAGCGAGGCTTTGGTCAGTGAAAACTCCGCAGGAAGCGGAACCCAGAGTAATACGGCAGGCAGTACAGACACCGGTAATACAAATACAAACGCGACGGATTCCGGTGTGGACACGGATCCGTCAGACGGTATCAAAGTGACACAGATGTAACACCATAGTTAATATAGTGTGTAAACGCCGGTATGATAATTGCAGCCGAAAAACCACTGATAAAGGCAGTGTAAAGTCTGCTATGAAAATATGCAGCCGAAAAACTACGGATGAATTAGGAGGATCAAAAATGGACATCAAACTTGTTGACAAAGGACAGACCGGAGAACTTCTGCTCATCGGAAGACTGGACTCCAATACGGCGCCGGAGACGGAAGAGATCGTGATGCAGATGACGGAAAAGTATGAAACACTGATCCTGAACATGGAGCAGCTGGCATATCTTTCCAGCGCCGGACTTCGTATCCTGAAAAAAGCCCATGTTGCCATGGTCAAAAAAGGTGGCTCCCTGGTCCTGACACATGTCAACGAAATGATCCAGGAAGTGTTTGAAATGACCGGATTTGCGGGGATCCTGACCATCCGTCCGGAATAAAGGATCTGATAAAAAACACTTTGTGCGCAGGAAAAGAGGAGTCCTATGAGTGAATTACAGGTAGAAGCGGATGTAAAAGAGCTTGACAGGGTACAGGACTTTATCAGGGAAGAACTGGAAAAATATGATGTTTCCGCAAAGGTCATGTATCAGATCGAACTTGCTGTGGAGGAGATCTATACCAATATCAGCAGTTATGCTTATCATCCCGAAGTCGGGCAGGCAACCGTCAACTGCAGCGTGATCAAAGATCCGCTGCAGGTTGTGATCCAGTTTTTAGACAGCGGAAAGCCCTTTGACCCGCTTTCCCGGGATGAGGCGGATATCTCCCAAAAGGCACTGATGGAGCGTACCGGCGGTCTTGGGATATTCCTGGTGAAGAAGAATATGGATGACGTGGAATATTCCTATGAAAACGGGAAAAATGTACTGACAATCTCAAAGACGCTGGAGGGATGACGGGATCATCTGCCGGCCTGATCATATTATCTGAAAGACCGGTATTGAGCACGATGCAGTTTGCTGTTCGTGCTCAAAACTTTTTTTGTTTTTTATATATTTTTTATATATGTTTGCAACGAAAATGCGTGCATCCCTGTATTTCAATCAAAAGGAAAAACACCGGTTTATGCGAGGCTGCCGGAATACAGACATAATCAGGCGAAAGACCAGATTCCACGAGGGGTAGCGAAAAGTCCGGTATGAAGAATCGGAGCGGAACACTACTGATACATTCGAGGCAACGGGGTGATGATATGGAAAACAATACGATCGGGACAGATGTAAACGGAAAACTCCAGACATTGGTCGGTCAGCTGGCTGAGATCAAGTTTGAAGGCATGGTCATGTACGCGGTGATGCTGTGCATTTGCCTGATCATCTGCCTGGAAGGCTATCATATCTACCGGCTGGTCTTGCTGGTTACGGGATTTTCCGTAGGGTATATTCTCATGCATAACCTGATCGAAATGTCAGGCGCTGCCGTGAACGCCGAACAAAAATTGCTTGTACAGGGTATCGCGGGTATCATCCTGGCCATCCTTTCCACGACAATGATCAGAACCGGCGTATTTATTGCGGGTTTCTATTTTGCCAAATACTTTCTGGCAGTCCCTGTAGCACAGTTTATCTTGTCCAAAATGGACGGGACGGTCGCTTATCCGAAGTTTTTGACGCCGGTCATCACGAATGCGATCGGTCTCATCGCGGCTTTCATTTTTGCCAGACTGACGGTGGAAGCACTGCGGCCTGCCATTGTGATCCTGACGGCAGCAGTAGGTGCTTTTGGCCTGGTCAACTGTTTTGTCCACATGATCCCCGTCTTTCCCATTGACATTTCATTCATGCCCGGGGAAGGAAGTTTTATCTGGGCCATTGCCAAACTGTTTATGACAGCCGCCGGTGTCGGTGTGCAGGGGATTAAGGGTGAGGAGTGAAAAATTTTGATAAGGACAGTGGAAAGTCCGATGTGTAAATACGTAAGCGATAAAATTTGGTAAATTGAAAGGAGAACATCATGCCGGATCCGAAAAAAACGATCAAAAACAAGATCAGAGAAACCTATGATATGCAGCGAAATACGCCGGACCAGATCTGGGTGGCCATGCTGGAGGATGCCAGAGAAGGTGTAAGGCCTGCTTTGGAAGAGATGTCCCGGGATGAAAGGACGAAGGCCGGCCTTCCGGCACCGGGCGAAGTATACGAGGAGGAATCAAACGGACTGCTTACAGAGGTGTCGGATGCGCTTGAATCTGGATTATCCAATGCACAAAGCGGAAAAAACATAATGCATTATCTTGCCTACGTCTATGCCCAGCTGGCCATTGAACTGGGAAAAGAAGAGAAGAAACTGGAGGATACCTTCCCGAAAGAAGAGGAAAAAAAGGACTTAAAAGCACATTATCTGATGGATAAGGCCCCGGGGCCCGCTGCGCGGATGGCAGTCTCTTATAACAAACTGAAAGCGCAGATCGACTCTTGTCTGCAAAATCGTATGGATCACGGCAGAGAATATCAGGAGGAATTTGACCGGACGGTAGAACAGATCAGAGGGAATCTGTCGCCGGATGAGCAAAAGGGTTTTCTCATGGGTGAAAAACTCTTAAAGAAAAAGGACATCGGGCAGGAAGAAGAAAAAAAGATTGAGAACTGGATCGCCGATAAAGGCCGGCAGATGGCTGATAGTCTGGCAAAAAAGAATATTAAGGTCTGTTATAAGGGCTTCACGAAGCTGGCAACCAGTAAAAACTATGTCTGGAACGCCACCACGCCTGGCGTGAATGAGTATCTTGAAAAAAACAGAGAGAAGGATATCAACTATCTGTCGGCCGTGGCAGAAGAGCTGGAAAGTACCGGCGGCGGAAAAAACTGGGACAAGGTTCTCGGCGTACACTGGAATAATTCAAAAGAATACGAAAAAATGCTGGCCTCCATCAAAGCCTATGACAAGGCGGTCAGAGAGCAGACAGCAGGGGAAGCCACAACCCTTCGTCAGAGCATGGTCTACAGCTGCCTTGCCTATATCACAGGCAAGGAAAGGGTCAGGACCCATGAATTCGGCCGGAAACGGTTTGACGCGGTGATGACGATCCTTCATAAACAGCTTGGTGAGGATGATTTTCAGCGTCTTTTGGATGGGATCAATGAAAAACGAAAGGTTAAGGAAGGCCACGCGGACTACCTGGATGCCGGCAAATATGCTGACTCTCTGGAGCGTTATCAGCAGCGGGGCAATGAGATCAGACAGGAAGCGACAGGCAGATATGCCACAAAACTGCCGGCTTCCTATCTGTACAGAATGGAAGCCATTGATGCGGTGTATGGCATAAAGCCGAAGTATTTGCCGAATTTCTATATTGAAAATAAAGAATCAAAGACAAAGATCGTTTCTTTTACAAAGGATGAATTCGGACAACTGACATCGTATGAGGATCAGCAGTTTCATGCCATCGGCGGCGCGGGGAGTCTTTCATCGAAAGATTTTTCCGCCATTGCCTTTGCCTCGGCCCTGTCGCCGGAAGCGATCCGCCAGATCATGCAGGTAAAGGATTATAAAGGAAATGTCATGCCGGATGACGCCGCGGCGGAGTGTTTTGGCTCCATGCATACCATAGACCTGGCCATGGATCAGCATCCCCGTGAGCAGATCGGTACCAAAGTGGCGGCGATGCAGTACGGAAGGCAGCAGGCAAAAAAAGCAATGGAGGATTATGCTGCCGGGGATAAAAGAGCCCTTGCAAAGATCCTTGCCGTCGGGATCAAAAACCTTGTCGGCGATGAGAAAGAAGCGGCCGGTCTGTCGGATACGCTGCTGGCAAAAGCGGAAATGACAAAGAGAATGCTGGGAATGCTCCAAAGGGATCCGGAATTGAAAAGTCTTGCCATGTCGCAGGAAAACGGTCTGACGGATCAGGATCTTCGGTATGTGAAAAGTATGGAAAGAGCGGCAGCGATCTATGGTGCGGGCATGCGGGCAGAGGAGCGGATCAAATCTGCAAAGAACGGAGATATCACGCTGTCGGATGCGGATAAGAAAAAGATCCTGACAGATATTCTGATCCGTGACAGGCTGCACGGAGCCATCAAAACCGAAGTTGACAGGGCCGATGAAAACCCGGAGCATCAAAACCGCCTGATGGAATTTATGAGTGAGTATGCAGATAAAATGAGGGAACTGGATACAAAGCGGGAAAAGGGTGAGATGACCATGGAGGAGTACCGCGCCATTTCACAGCCTGCCGGTAATATTGTGGCATACAGGCAGATGAAGCTTCGCAGTCAGTATAAAAAAATGCCGCATCTGTATGAGACGCTGCACCGGACAGATACCCAGGACGAACTGAAGAAGTATGCAAAAGATAAACTAAAGGATGTGGATGTATCCCGCCTTAGCCCGGCGCAGCTGCTTAAGGCAGCAGCGGACCTGGCGGCCGGAAAACCCGTTGCCGGGGCGCAGCCGCAAAGAGGGGCTGCGATGGTGCATGCCAAGTAATACCACGATTCAGGAACGTTATCCCGGACCGATATATCGGTTCGGGATTTTTGTTCCATTTATTTATGATGTATGGTAGAATAATACGATAGGCATGCCACGAAAAACGGATGCAGACAGGCCGTAAGCCGATACCGGTTTTTATTCGAAGTCTTTTCGGATAGCATGACCTGAGAAAAAAACGAAATATGGGAAATCTGGTTTGAAAAAGAGAGCAAATAACGGTAATAAGAAAAAACAACTCTATACAGATCTGTTACTGCTTGCGGTCATGCTGATATTACTCTTTATCGTATACCGGAACAGGACTGGTCTTTTTCTGGGCAGGGATTATACATTTTCGACTGCCGCAGCAGCTGTTTACGGGCAGGATGGCAGGAAATATGTGATCGATGAAGGCAAGAGCGTCATCAACATTTTAGACAAAGACGGTGTGCTCGAAAAGCGTTTAAAGGGCGGGCGGGCCGACAGGTTTTATTATGCCCAGTCCGTGTGCGAGACGGTCCGGGATCAGAAAAGCGTCCTGTATATCTCGGATATCGCATATATTGAGACGGAAGAAGGAACCGTAGAACAAAACCGCGTCATGGAATACAGCGGCGGAAAATACAGGGAGGTCTACAACAGCGGGGAAGAGCAGATCTTTGAGATCAAGGCGGTGGACGGTGTGCTTCATATCCTGAAGCAGGATGATTACGGGATCACACTGCTGAAACTGACACAGGACGGAACCGCCACGCTGCGCAGCATCTATTGCGGGGATGCGCTGTGTGCCGCATCGGCAGACCTGTCGACAGGGTGTATCGCCATCGCAACAAAGCGCGGCGCCCTAAGGCTGGCCCACGGCACGTCCGATACCTGGGAAACGGTAAGGCCGGATGCGGAGCATCTGATGCCCCAGGGGGTCTGCGCGGAAAACGGCTGGATCTATTTTTCGGATTTCTATGGCGGGAGGATCTGCCGGCTGAAGGAAACGCAGACAGAAAAGATAGAGACGGTCTATCAGGAGGAAGACTTAAAACTCAGTGTCCTTGGCCTTTCCCCCGATACAGACAGCTTGCTGGGATGCGATCTGGTCAGTTTTTATGAGATCACGGGTGTGCAGTCAGGTGCGGCAAAAAGCACATATTTTACGCAGGTCAGATACAGCGGCTTTTATATGACGGTGCTTTTATGGTGCGCACTGGCCGCCGCTTTGATCATGCTGCTCTGGCTCCTTCGTTTTTTGCCGTCGGCCATCGTAAAACTGACCTATCATGAATCGGCGCTGCGGATGGCAGCGGTGGTGCTTGCGGTTTTGTCCGTATCCTGTTTTATTGCCTGGTCCCTCATCAGCGAGCAGCACAAAAAAGAGGATCTGTGGGATGTCAGTGATATGAAACTGGTCACGGACCTGATTGTCAATAACCTGGACGTGGATCTTCTTGCGGGGATCACATCACAGTCCGATTACGCCGGTTCTTCTTATCTTCAGCTGCGGGAGAAACTGGATCTTCTGATGGCGGAAACCCTGGAAGAGGGGAAGGATTATTATTATGTATTTTACCAGGTCAGGGACGGGAAACTCTGCTATCTTTTAAACTACTATGATACCGCACTGTGTACCGAACCCTTTGGCCGCATGGATGACACCTATTACATGGATGTTTATAATACCAGACGGTCCTTTGCCTTAAAGAGTACGGATGCAGACGGTCAGTGGCTCTATGTTCTGACACCGGTGGAAAACGAGGCGGGAGAGTGCATAGCGATCCTGGAGATCGGAACGGATTTAAGTTACCGGACGGTGGAACGGCGGGCCGAGACATTCAATATCATCCTGTCTGTATTCTGCTCCTCGGCTGTCATGGTGATGCTCATCGTGGAAGGACTTTTCCTGCTTGGTTTTTATGAAAGGAAAAGGACTTTTCAGGATCCTTCGAAGGCGGATATCACACAGTTCGTTCCCCTTCGGACCATTATTTTGTTATCCTATGCGGCGGCTACTTTGCAGGACAGTTTTATCACCGTCCTGTCTTCTAAGTTGTATCAGGGACAGCTGCTGTTGCCGGACAGTGTGGCGGCGGGGCTTCCGCTTTCGGCAAATCTTCTGATGATGGCTGTTTTTGCCGCGGTAGGCGGGCATATGATGGAAAAGGCCGGCAGTAAAAAGACCATGATCGCAGGCGTGGTCATCGAGAGCACAGGCTTTTTGATCTGCGCGCTTACGGACAGCTATTTTGGGATTTTGGCCGGCAACATTTTTATGGGCATCGGCCTGGGACTGATCAATGTTACCTGTAACGCCATCGCGGCCATGGCGGAAGGAACGGAAATGGTCGCGCAGGCTTTTGCGGATATTATGGCAGGGAGCCTGTCGGGGCTGGCCATAGGTGCCGGTCTGGCAGCGCTTTTATACCCCATCGGCGGAAACCGGCTGGCATATACCGTGGCTGCCTGCTTTATGGTGCCGTTATTTGCACTTTGCAAAAAGAGCAGGGATGTCAGATCGGATGAAGCATCCAGACAGGAGGAAAAACCGCGGATCAGATTTACAGCCTTTTTCTTTAACAGACGGGTTCTGGGCTTTTTGGCGCTGATCCTGCTGCCTTTCATGGCATCCATATCATACCGTGAGTATTTCTTCCCCATGTTTGCGACAGAAAACGGCTTTCCGGAAGTGCGGATCGGACAGCTGTATATGCTTTGCGGCCTTTTGGTGATCTATATCGGTCCGTATCTGTCCAATTATGTGATCAAACGTTTCGGAACCTTCGGCAGCATAATGATTGCCAGCATTGCCATGGGGCTGAATATGCTGTTGTTTGTTCTGGTCCCGAATCTTGTGACAGCGACACTTGGCATGTTTATGCTTTCCGCCATCACTTCCTTTGCTTATACCTGCCAGTATACGTTTTTTGAAGAACTGCCGGACAGCGAACAATACGGAAACGGAAAGTCCATGGGTGTCTATTCTGTCTTTGAAAATCTAGGGCAGACCATTGGCCCCGTGGTTTACGGTGCACTTTTGCTCCTGGGATACCGCAAAGGCGTTGCTCTGTTTTGCTTCATGATGCTGCTTTTTACGGCAGTTTACTTTGCTGCGACCAAAGCAGATCACATAAAGCCTGCCATACCCGGCGGAACGCATGGACAGTCATGATGAAAAGAGGGAAAAATCTTGATAGAAATCAGCAGTATCACAAGTGATGATCTGCCGCAGATCACCAGGTACTATGAAACATATCTGAACAGCGGAGAGACGGTCAGAGCGGCCATACGTAATGCTTTTGAGAAAGGGATCTGTTATGGCTGCAAGGCGGTTTCGGATGGCGAGGTGGCCGGATATTTCACCTTTCAGGACGGTATCAGCCTGACCTGTCCGCAGCCTGATGCCCAAAAACAGATCGCAAAGCTGGCTGCGGGCATGAATGTGGTCACGGTGGATGCCCTGATGGTGGGTAAGGAGTACCGGGGATGCGGCATAGCAGGGCAGATGGCAAAGTGGAATAAAGAAATGCTTTTGCGCCGCGGGATCGAGGCTTTTTTGGTAGAGATCTGGGTATATCCCGATGGCAGCTCACCCGCAAGGGCAATCTATGAAAAAATGGGACAGTCCCTTTGGCGCAGGCAGATCCCGATGTTTTACAAAGATGCTCACAGATACGGGATTTCCTGCCCTATCTGCGGAAGCAGATGTGTCTGCGGCGCGGTGCTGGAGATCATCCGCGTAACTGCATAGACAAAAGCAGGCAGAAAAACAGGATTCATAAAACTTAAGAAACAGATGAAAAACCGAAAGGATTTTTTATGAAAGAACAGGATAATGCTTTGCAGGTGCAGCAGCCGCCGCAGGACGGAAAGAAAAGCACAAATACAGAAAATTTTACACAAAAAGGGCAGGTGAAAAAAGGTCTGAACAGACGGATCACGATAGCGCTGATCTTTCTGATGAGTATCATGGCGGCAGCGATCATAGCCTTCACTGCAAAATCCATGCAGCTGATCTATTATTCCCAGTACAGTGCCAAGGCGCAGGATCTTGTACGGATGCTGGCGCATGAGATCGACGGAGACTGGCTCGGGGAGTTTTCAAAGACGCTGGATACGGATGATCCCGGCTATCAGTCTGTCAAGGATTTTCTCAATCATATCAAAACGGATTTTACAGGCATTCAGTATCTGTATATCTACAGCCCGGGGGAGAGCAGTTTTACATATCTTGTGGAGGGACAGTCTGAGTCGGACGATCCGTCAGGCATTTCGAGCCCGGGGGATGTATATACCTACGGCTCTGCCGATTATAATAATCTGATACCGGATATCAAGGCACAGCGCGCATCTACCGGCATTGTATACGGCGCGGATGTGGGCTTTGGCAGGACGGTCTGTGCCTGGGCGCCTGTCTTTGACAGTGCAGGTAAGATGGTGGCCATGGTAGAGGCGGATTATGTAGTGGAGGATCTCGGCAAACGGATCCGCGGAAATATCGCCTGGATCGTGGCGGTTGAACTATTGAGTATTCTGATCGTTGTTATGCTGATGATCGTGCTGATCCGTCGTATCGTGATCCGGCCGCTGACGGATCTGACGGACACGGTGGATTCCTATCAGAGCGGAAAGATCAGGACGGATATCAGTAAGTTCAAAACGGATGATGAGATCACCTCCCTGGCACATTCCTTCAGTGATATGACCATCAGGATCGAGCAATACATCAAGGATCTGACAGCCGTTACAGCGGAAAAAGAAAGGATCGGGGCGGAACTGAATGTGGCCACCAAGATCCAGGCATCCATGCTGCCGAGTATGTTTCCCGCTTTTCCGGACCGGGATGAATTCGATATTTTCGCATCTATGACTCCGGCAAAGGAAGTAGGCGGCGATTTTTATGATTTCTTTCTCATCGATGAGGATCATCTGGCACTTGTGATCGCAGATGTTTCCGGTAAAGGTGTGCCTGCCGCCCTCTTTATGATGATGAGTAAGATCCTGATCGCCAACAATGTGACAATGGGGCACAGACCCGGAAAAGCACTTGAGCAGGTGAACGAGCAGATCTGCAAGAACAATGAAGAGGATATGTTCGTGACTGTCTGGCTTGGCAT
This sequence comes from Lachnospiraceae bacterium, assembly GCA_017550925.1. Lineage (GTDB taxonomy): Bacteria > Bacillota > Clostridia > Lachnospirales > Lachnospiraceae > RGIG7926. The sequence continues at coordinate 15,041 of JAFZNL010000206.1, forward strand.
CCTGGAGATCTCCACCGGACATGTGGTTGCGGCCAATGCGGGACATGAGTATCCCTTCATCCGGAAACCGGGTGGGAAATTTGAGATCTTTAAGGATAAACATGACTTTATCGTAGGCGGTATGGAAGGCATGTCCTATCACGACTATGAGTTTACCATTGAGCCCGGCGGCGCGCTCTTTGTTTATACAGACGGCGCACCGGAAGCCACCAGCGCCGGGCAGGAACTGTTCGGTACGGACCGGATGATCGAGGCGATCAACAAAGACCCGGATGCGGATGCAAGGGGACTGATCAGACAGATGAAGGAAGGCGTAGACAACTTTGTGGGCGACGCGCCGCAGTTTGATGATCTGACCATGCTGGCGATCCGGTACAGATGAAAGAGCTTGCAATATGAGAAGGAAGAAAAACGGTAACATCATAAGAATAAGAATGTTGTTTATGCAGTTGCTGCTGACGGCATATCTGACCTGTGGCTGCGGCAAAAACGATGAGATCCATGTGGTGCAGATCTGGGAAAGCGGCGGCGCAGGGCAGGGGGAGGATGAAGAGCCTGCCGGCGGCGACGAAAAAGCGGGCGTTTGCATCGCCATGGTAACGGATGAAGGAACAGTACAGGATGCCTCCTTTAATCAGGGCGTCTGGGAAGGTCTGCAAAGTTTTTCCAAGAGCAGCGGTGCACAGGTTACCTATATTGAAAGCGAGAAGCATGAGGATCTTCCGGAAAACTTCCAGAAACTGACAGACTCAGGCTACGGTCTTGTCTGGGGCGTGGGTTATAACTGTGCACAGCCGCTTTTGGAGTGCGCGGGAAAGAATCCTGCGACCCAGTACGCCATAGTGGATAATGCCTATGACGATCCGCCGGAGAACGTGACCGGTGTTGTGTTCCGGTCCCAGGAATCCTCTTTTCTGACCGGCTATATTGCCGGCGCCATGACCAAAACAGGAAAGCTGGGATTCGTGGGCGGCAGTCAGATCGCATCCGTAGACAGTTTCCGTTATGGTTTTATGGGCGGTGCGGCCTATGCCGCACAGGTTTATGGGAAACAGGTTGATTTCCTGTGTGACTATACCGACAGTTTTGAGGATCCGGAAAAAGGAAAACAGATCGCGAAAGAAGAATATGCACAGGGCTGTGATATCGTCTTTCATGCGGCAGGCGGCAGCGGGGTCGGCGTGATCGAGGCGGCAAAGGAAACGGGACATTTTGTGATCGGTGTTGACAGGGATCAGTCCTATCTGGCACCGGAGCATGTACTGACCAGTGCGCTGAAAAATGTGAAGGTGGCGGTAAGGAGCGTTTCGGAATCTTTTGCTCTCGGCGTAAAAACAGGCGGCAGCAATTTAAGCCTTGGTCTGACGGAGGGAGCGGTCGGCATTCCTGCGGAGCATAAAAACTATCGGGATGAGATCTATGATGCGACGCTTTTGGTAGAGGATTCCATCAAGGCCGGACAGCTTAAACCGCCGGCGACTGAGGAAGAATATGCAAGCTTTCTGGAAAGCCTGCAGTAGCGGCAGCTTTGAGCTGTCACGAAGAGAGGACAGGTATAAAGCGCAATATGGAAATATGTGGTCAAAAAAACGAATGATAAATCAGGAGGAGCAAACATGGGAAAGATCGTACGGGAAAGACCGGATTATTATGATGCATTCACCTGCACAGGAAATACCACCTGCATTGATGTGTGCTGTTTCGCCTGGGTGATACCCATTGATGATAAGACGGCCCAGCACTATCTGAATTACGAAGGACCGTGGGGCGATCATCTGCGGGAGAATATGTATCAGGGAGAAGGCGGCGGATGGTTCCTCCGCTTAGGGGAACAGGGCAGATGTCCGTTTTTGACGGAGGATTGTCTGTGCGATATCCGTCTGCATGACGGAGAAAGCGCGCAAAATAAGATCTGTGAAATCTATCCTCGTGAACGGGATATCCGCGTGGGATATTACAGACAGGACAGGCTCATGATCGCCTGCAGTGAGGTGGCAAGGCTCCTGTATACATCACCCGGAGACGGCCTTAACTTTATCCGGACAGAGGAAGAATCGAAAGAGGAAGTATCGGAAGAATTAAGGATCCGGACGGACAGACTGCTGGCATTTCGTGACGGCATGGTCAATGCCCTGGCAGCGGGCAGTTTTGATGCGAACCTTTTCGGCTGCTATGCATCTGTGGATGAAATGAATGCATTGCTCGATGATGCGATCTATTTCGAAGGACATACACAGTCAGAGAAGGTGTATGAAACCCTCAGATCCATTTTACCGAAGGCTGCGGATATCCGAAAGGAGTTTTATGAAAAAGTTCCCGAGGCGAAAACATGGCTGCGCAAGACGGCGGCTTATTTTGCCCACAGACAGATCCTTGATACCATCCAGGACGGCAGCATTGAAGGACCGCTGATCTCAGTGTTTAGGAGCACGCATATCCTTGAACTGATCTGCCTGACGCAGTTTTATAAAAAAGGAAGTTTCGATCTGGATGACATGGTCTTTTCTGCCCATATCTTCGGACTGATCTTTGAGATCTCCATGCATAACGTGGTTCTGATGAAACAGGTCAGAAATACGGCAGTGGATGCGGAATATCCGGATGGGGAAAATTCGGAAATGCGACCCTATTTATACCCGTAGGAAATCATGTTGATGCTTAAAGTAGTGCAAAGTCCGGTATGAAAATGCGTGGCCGGGAAACTACTGATAAATTAAAAAAGAGGCTTTCGTATGAAGGAAGATTTGGGAAGAAATGAATTGTTTCAGACAGCACATCTGATGATCCTGATCGTCTATACGCTGTTCTCTGCTATTTTAATGATCGTCTCTATGCTGCTGGGGTGGGAGAACTGGGCGCTGATCCCTCTTGCCGCCGGCGTTGCATTCAGCTGGGCTCTTCATATCCATCAGAGGATCCCGGAGAAGATGAGACTCTGGACATATTCCCTTTTGATGATGCTCACTGCTTTCTTCTATGGTATTCATGCCACCAGTACCTATGACCTGGCTGTTGCCATGTGCGCCATTCTGCTGATCTTTATCCTGACGGGCATCCCGGCGCTGATCAATCTCGGCATGATCACCTACTATATTACCTTTACTTATGATATCGTTGCCTATGTCAAGAGTGGCGGCGAAGTCGATTCTCTGTTTGTGTCCCGGACTCTGATGCATCTCGTAGTCATGTATCTCATCGGTTATGTGGCAAAGATCATTATGCGGACCTGGAACCAGGTGCTGCAGCGGACCGATGAGCGGATCAGCGTGCTGACCCAGGCAACGGAGACCATGAATGATTTCCTGGTCAACATGTCCCATGAGATCCGAACCCCTGTCAACGCCGTGATGGGGCTTTCGAGAGTCTGCATTGAAAAGGAAAAGGATGAGGGCATTCGCGAGGATATGCTGGCTGTGGAAACCGCCGGAAAGCGGGTGGCAGAACAGATCAGCGACATCCTGGACTATTCCGAGATCAATATGGCCCACCTGGTGGTCAATGAGGAAGACTATATGCTCTCTTCCGTCTTAAACGACCTGGTGGCCCAGGTTCGGCAGGTCAAGCCGGAAAACCTGGAGTTGGTGATCGACGTGGATCCTGTTTTACCCGCTGTTCTTCATGGTGACAGCGGCAAATTAAAAAAGATCTTATGGCATCTGATCGTCAACGGTCTGAAATATACCAAAGAGGGCGGCGTCTATGTCCGTCTTTATTCCATCGAAGAAGACTATGGGATCAACCTGTGCATTGATGTAACGGATACCGGTATCGGTATGACGGCCAGGGAGATCGAACGCGTTTATGAAGGTTTCTATCAGGCAAATTCCGGCAGGACACGGTCCTCCAACGGTCTGGGGCTTGGCATGTCCATCGTTCACGGCTTTGTGACTTCCATGAAAGGCTTTATTACTTTGGAATCCGATCCGGGGCAGGGTACCACCGTGCGGATCAGCATTCCCCAGAAGGTCGTGGACCATTCTGTCTGTATGAAAGCAAAGAACAATGAAAAACTGATCCTGGGTACCTATCTTCGTTTTGAAAAATTCTCCAACCCCAATGTACGTGAATTTTATAATGCCATGATCCGGGATATTGTGACCGGTCTGAAGGTGCAGATGCACCGGGTGGAAACCATTGCCAAATTGCAGAAACTGGTGGATACCGTGAAGATGACACACCTGTTTGTGGGAGATGTGGAATATGAGGCAAACAGAGAGTATCTCGAAGAACTGGCAAAAAAACTGTTGGTGGTGGTTGTGGCAAATGAGGATTTTGTGCCGCCTCAGGGTTCCCATGTGCGCGTCATGAGAAAACCCTTTTATTGTTTCCCCGTCATCAACGTATTAAATTCCGACATCCATACGAAAGAGGCCAAAGAAGGCGCCCTTCGCTGCGAAGGCGTCCGTGCCCTGGTGGTGGATGATGAACCCATGAATCTGATGGTGGCAAAGGGGATCTTTGCAAGATACGGCATGGAAGTGACCTGCGCCGAATCCGGCAAGGAGGCGATAGAGCTTGCCAAGGATCAAGTATTTGATATCGTTTTCATGGATCACATGATGCCGGAGATGGACGGTGTAGAAGCCATGAAACGGCTCCGCACGGAAACCGGCAGAAGAGATCTGCCCGTTGTGGCGCTGACGGCCAATGCGGTGAGTACGGCCAAAGAAATGTTCATATCTGAGGGGTTTGACGGTTTTGTCAGCAAGCCGGTGGAAATGGAAGAGCTTGAAAGCGTCCTGAAAAAAGCGTTGCCGAAATCCATGATCTCATATGAAAGACCGAAGACAAGGGAAGAGAAGATCCGTGTGCCGAAGATGTTGGGGATCGAAAGGGAAAAGGCCACTGACTGGGCAGCGGAAGAGAAACCGGTAAGCTTTAGCGGTGATCAGATGTCCGGCGGCGAAATAACGGCAAAGGATCAGCTGCTCCGGTTCTATGGGATCGATGTGGAAAAGGGCCTGCATTACAGCCAGGATGACAGACAGTTTTATGAGACGCTTTTGAAGGAGTTCTATTCTGACAGCGAAAAGAAGAGGGTAAGTCTTTCGCTTTGTATCGATAAGCAGGATATGAAGAACTACAGCATCACCATCCACGCTTTAAAGAGCACTGCCAAAATGATCGGCGCCACGGATCTTTCCGAGCAGGCAAGATTATTGGAAGAAGCGGCAAAAAATGAGGATGTCTCTTCCGTGATCAACCATCATGCGACGGTCATGGAACGTTACCGCCATACTACGGAGGGGATTGCGGCTTATCTTGGGATTACAGGGGATGCAAGAAATGATACATCAGGTGATGTCGATGATGGCGCCGGCGGTGCCACAGCAAGTCAACAGGACGCCGGCATTTTTGAATTTATGCCGGAGGATGACAAGTAACAAATAAGCGTTTGGGAAAATGCAGTGATGAATCAGTATTCAGTTTAGGGGATCAGTTATGAAAGATATATTGCGGTTTTTGTTTCGTCCGTCTGAGACAGACAGGGAAACTTCAAGATATGCAGTGAAAAATACCATTCGTGTGACACATATCGTGGTGATCTTAGTCTTTTTGATCGGCGCGGTGATGCTGGCCATGACATATACCGATCCTGAGGAGTTTTTAAACAGTCTGCCCTATCATCGCATGGTCTATCTTGTTCTGGTGGTAAGCTCCATTCTCTGGCTGGCGATCGCCAGATTTGTAGTCAGTGATTTTGAAGGCAGATATCATGTTTTGAATCTGCTCAATACCCTGATGGTGGTCGTCATGTTCGGCTGGTCCTTTTCCCTGGTTCAGGTCAACGCAGTCTTCAATGATCTGATCGATACGACACCTTATCTGATGATCACCCTGCTGGTTCCCATCTGTGTCTATGTACACCCTTTAAATTATCTTCTGATCGCAATTGGTTTTGACTTGATGATGTTCATAAGGCTGTACCAGATCGATCAGATCATGCAGACCAGGGAATCGGAATATGCATTTTTTAATTTCTTTTCCTTTACCCTGATGCAGGTTGTTTCGGGCCTGGTGCTTCTCTATACAAGATTCAGTCTGAATAAAGAGCTGCTGGCGGAAAACAGGCAGCATATGGAGATTGAAAGGCTGAGCCGCTCCCAGAACCGGTTCTTTTCCAACATGTCCCATGAGATCCGGACTCCCATCAATACCATTATCGGCCTGAATGAGATGACGCTTAGGGAAAACGTTTCCCCTGAGATCAATGAGAACTCCGAGAATATCGCGGCAGCCGGCAATATGCTGCTGCATCTGATCAATGATATCCTGGATATGTCCAAGATCGAATCCGGCCAGATGGAGATCAGTCCGGCGCCATACAAGACAGGAGAGATGCTCTCCGATATCGCCGGAATGTTCTGGTTCCAGGCAAAGAAAAAGGGGCTGGATTTCCGGATCAACATTGCGCCGGATTTTCCCAGTGAGCTTTACGGGGATGATGTGCGTATCAAGCAGATCCTGGTCAATGTCATCGGCAACGGCATTAAGTACACCCCGGAAGGATCGGTTACCCTGTCTTTTCAGTGGGAAAAGATCAGTGAGGATATGGCTCATATCATCTATACCGTTGTGGATACGGGAACCGGCATCAAAAAAGAGAATATCCCCCATCTGTTCACAGCCTTCAAGCGGGAGGATGAGGATCAGAACCGTTATATCGAAGGAACCGGCCTGGGCCTTTCCATTGTGAAGCAATTTGTGGACCTGATGGGCGGAACCATTACGGTGAACAGCGTTTATACGGAAGGCTCCACTTTTATCATTGATATCCCCCAGAAGATCGTGAGTGAAGAGCCTGTGCAGCAGCCGGATGCCAAGGGTCATCATCTGACCCAGAAAAAGCACGGTTACCGCCGCACTTTCGAGGCGCCGGACGCCAGGATCCTGGCCGTGGATGATACCTCTGCCAACCTTCTGGTGGTGGGTAAACTCCTCCGGGATACCAGGATCCGGATCGATACAGCTTCCTCCGGCCAGGAAGCTTTGGAAAAGACACTGAACCAATACTATCATCTCATTTTGATGGATCACCTGATGCCCGGCATGGACGGTATCGAATGCTTCCGCAAGATCCGTTCCCAGACCGGCGGCATGAACCGGGAGACCGCCGTGGTGGCACTGACGGCCAATGCGGGAAAAGAAAACGCCGAGCTCTACGCCAAAGAAGGATTTGACGGCTATCTGGTCAAACCGGTCACCGGCGAGGACCTGGAAAACGAGGTGCGCCGTCTCCTGCCCAAAGACCTGGTAACGGTCTACGAGGAGGAAATGGAGATCACCGAGGAAAGCCTGAGCTGGATCGACAGGCAGGGCAGGAAAGCCAGGGTACTGATCACTACGGAAAGTATCGCGGATGTTCCCAAGTGGATGCTGGAATCCTATCATATCGCCGTGATCCCCCATATGGTAAAAACCAGGGACGGTGTATTCCGTGACGGCCTGGAGCTGGATCAGGAAGGCGTGCTGTCCTACATGGACAAAAATGCCGCGGGCATCAGGGCCGTTCCGCCTACGGTTTCCGAACTGGAAAGCTTCTTTGCAAAAGGACTGCAGAGCGCAAACCACGTGATCCATATTTCGATTTCTGCTCAGCTTGAGGATTCCGGCTGTATTCCTGCAAGAGAAGCAGCCAGGTCCTTTGATAATATTTTCGTGGTGGATTCCGGTCACCTTTCCAGCGGTCAGGGACTCATGGCGCTTGCAGCCGGCAGAATGGCCCAGGAAGGAAAGAGTGCAGAGCAGATCATTACGGAACTTGAGGAGTTAAAGAAAAAGATCCACACCAGTTTTATCGTGGCAAACTTAAATCACCTGGCAGCCACGGGGCAGATGAGCGAACAGACTGCAAAGTTTGCCAATGCCCTTATGCTGCATCCGGTTTTGGTGATGAAAACGGGAAAAATGAAGGTGGGACGCGTCTTCTTCGGCAGCAGGGAGCGGGCCTGGGCAGGATATATCACCGGCGTTTTGGATATGCCCCACAGGATTGATAAAAGACTTTTATTCGTCACTTATGTGGGACTGACCCAGAATGACCTTGACAGCATCAAGGCAGAGATCGAAAGGCATATGGATTTTGACAGGATCATTTTCCAGAAGGCATCTCCTACCATTGCGGTAAACAGCGGCGCGGGAACCTTCGGCCTTCTGTTTTTATATACCTGACCTGCCGGCAGGGGTAACAGTTCAGCCGCGCCATGCAACCGAATGCAGCTGCCGGCTGTATTATGATCAGAAACGCAGATAAAAACCGCGGCAGTCTATCACAGTATAGATCTGCCGGGCAAAGTGAGGTAGTGTAAAGTCCGGTATGAAAAACCGAAGCGGAGCACGAATGAAAAAGGAGCACACTTATGAAAGAGTCTGAATACAGGGAAGATGAATATGCACAGCCGGAACTGAATCCCATCCCCCCGGAAGAGGAACTGCACGAAAACCATGCAGTTGTGGACGAGGCGAAGCAGAGAGCGGACCTTCTCAAGGCGGCGCAGATGTGGGAGCTTGTGAAAAACAGCAAGGCCGCTGAGGGCAAAAAAACAGAGGCCTATTACTATGCCTGGCATATGGAACTTATGACCAAAAAGCAGCTTGGGCAGGACATCCCGGTGCCGGAGGAGCTTCAGGCATACAGAACAAAGAATCAGCTTAAGGGACAGGGAGCATCCGCCGGCGTTTCTGCTTCGCAGGAACCCACCCCGGCAGACAAGGCCTATGAGGTCCGCAGCTTTAACCGGGTGGACCTGAAAAAGAATGCGGACGATATCGCCAGGCTTTATGCACTCCTTGACAGCAAGGATCACTGGTATAAGGGCGGAAGTTCTCCGCAGTTTCGCGCCCTGATGGGGGAACTGAAAAACCTGAAAAAGTTAGCGTCTAAAATGGAGAAAAACCGGGCAAATTCGTTGCAGGAAACGGATCCCGAAAAGGCAGGAAAGCTGCGAAAGCAGGAAAAGGAAACCATGCTTTCCTACCTGCGAAGCGCCGAAGAGTTTGACAGGCTTACCCAGGTCTATCTGGACGGAAAAAAAGGAAAGACGGACACAACGTATGCAAAGGAGCGCTTTGCGGCGGTGACGGAAGTAAGGCGCATCTGCGCCATCAACCGCGCTTCGGTGGAGCGGACCTATCAGCTGACCGAACAACGACGTTTTGAGATCAAGACAGCGCCCCGGCAGGCGGCAGCCTATGTCAAGACGGAAAAGGAAAAGTACGCAAACTGGCTGAATAATGTCTATAACAAGTATGATTTGGGACCGGGAGCCAAGGAAAACAGAAAGGCTTTTTACGGGGACCGTTACACGGACGAAAACCTTTTCAAGCTCCCGCATCCCTATGGCATTTCCGTGGCGAGAACCGCGGGACACAGCATCACCACCGTCGCCCTGATGGCGATGAAGGATGAAAAAGGGAACTATCTGTATACGGAAGAGGATATTATGGATCCGGCCAAACTGCAGAAAGAAAAGGCGGATCTTTTCCATACACTGGTCTTAAAAACCAGCGAAAAAAAACCGGAGAATGCAAAGTGGCTGGCCGAGACCATGCATAAAGGATATATGGCATCCATTGACAGGATCGGCAAGATGCTGGGCAAGGTGGACTTTTCCGATCCGGATTATATCTTTTCGCCGGAATTTTCCAGGGCGGGTATGCTGGGCTTTACCCTGATGGATGTCTGGCAGGAAATGGGCAGAATGCCGGAGGATATGCTTAAGGCCGGTAAAAAGGATTTTCCCGATCTGAAGACCCCCCAGGATTACCTGGACAAGGTGGGCAATATGCGCGGATATCTCGATCAGTTTGCGGTCAATATCCAAAGAGTAGCGGAGGGCCTCAGGGACCTGGATTTCCGTTTTTCGGATCTTGCACAAAAGACTGTTTTTTTCAACAGTTTTACGGTCAATCATCTGCGCTCGATGTTTGCAAAAAAGGCAGTCGCGTGCAAGGATAAACCCTTTGCGGACTGGTTTACCTATGATGAAGGAGCCATCGGAAGAGGTATTTATCTCGGTGTGATCGATCATATGAGTTCCGTGGAATTTAGTTCGAAACAGGTATTTGAGCAAAAACTCTCTTCCATACTGGATGGGACCGCTTTTGCCAATATCACCTATACTTATGATCCGAAAGCGGAAAAGCAGTTTGTTCTGCATGGCACCCTGGACGGTGGTCTGATGACTGATGACTATGAACTATCGAAGATGAGTGAAACGCAGGTCTTAAAACAGGTCAATACCCAGCTTGACGCGTTTGAGCAGCTCAAAAAGACGTCCGGGCCGGTCATGCAAACGTATATCAGCGGCGCCATCACAGGCGTTTCAACCCTTTCGATGCAGTATGCCTCTTATACGAAAATGAATGAGGAACAAAAGAAGCAGGCAGCGGACGCAGTCAGGGATATTTTTGCCTTTCGCCTGGCATCCATCTTCCGGTCTGTGGGCGCAAAGGAGGAAGAACTGAAGGAGCTGGTGGACAAAAACCTTCCGAAAGTGCCTGCCTATCGAAAATTCCTGGATAACGTGGGCGTCGGATCCTTAAAGGCGCTGATGATGGGGGATGTGACAGAGCAGATTGAAAAATGTGATGATGTCTATCTGGATAAATGCCGTTTGGTAAAGCGGAACCTGGAAAAAGGCGTCTACAAAGACGAGGTGACCATCGAAACCGCTTTTGCCATGGCGTATACGGTAACGCTTATAGATCAGGTGGGCAAACTGCCGGAGAAAAATAACCGCGCGGGCGATGCGTATAAACCGGGGGAATATGTGGACGACTATCTGAAATCCTGGCGGAAACAGGAAAATCAGAAAGACCAGCTTGCCCACCTTCGCAAACATCCGGAGACCGTTAAGGAAATGCTTTCCGACACCAAAAGCATGAAAGAATATGTGGAAAAAACGGATAAGAAGATCAGGGACTGGCGCAAATCGGAGGATGAGAAGGAGCGGCGTATCCAGCAGCAAAGAGAAAAGACCTATCAGAAAAGACAGGCGGAAAGAGCGCGCAAAAAGGAAGCCCTGAATGCGCCAAAACAGGGCGACGTAAAAGAAGAGCCGAAGAAAGAGGAACCGAAAAAAGAGCAGCCGAAGGAAAAGACAAAGCCTGAAGGGCAGGTAAAAGAAGAAAATGAGCAGCCTTCCGGACAGAAGACGGAGACAAAAGGAATAAAGAAAACCGGACCGAAACCGAAATGAAAATCAAAACAAAAGCAGAAAAGGGAATAAAGATAGGGGCACTGCTTATCTTCATTGGTATGTCTCTTCTTTGGACAGGCTGCGGCCTGCAGGGATCTGAAAACAAAACCGGATCGCAAACCGAAAGCAGATCCGGCGGAAAGCCTGATGAAAGGAGCAGTGAGAAACTGCCGGAAATACAGACGGATGATGAACATATGAAAAATATGGAAACGGTGGCTCCCGTGCAGACAGAACCGGCGGGTACAGAAACAGGCCCGGAAATCGAAGAAGGAATAAATGGGGAAATGAATATAAATGTAGATGCTGCAGATTCGGAAATCTCTGTAGAATCGCAGTTCTATATTACCGGGATCTCAGACGAGATATTCACCCGCATACAGGGAAAGTCTTATAAAGATGACTGCACCCTGCCCCGGGAAGACCTTCGTTATCTGCATGTGCTGCATAAAGACATCGACGGAAACGTGCATGAGGGCGAGATGATCGTGAATGTACATATCGCAGAGGATGTGCTGGAAATCTTAAAGACCCTTTATGAAAATGATTATCCCATCGAGAAAATCCGCCTTGTGGATGAATATGATGCGGATGATGAAAAGTCTATGGAAGATAATAATTCCTCATCTTTCAATTTTCGATTTATCTCCCATACAACCAGGATATCCAAGCACGGCAGAGGCCTGGCGGTGGATATCAATACCCTGTATAACCCCTATGTCAAGACTGTGGACGGTAAGCAGAGCATAGAACCTGTTACTGCAGAGCCCTACCTGGACAGACAGGCGGATTATCCCTACAAGATCGTAAAGGGTGATCTGTGTTATGATCTGTTCATACAGCATGGCTTCGAGTGGGGCGGGGACTGGAAAAATTCCAAGGATTACCAGCATTTTGAGATTCCCACTGCGAAAATAAATGAGTGGTATCCATAGAAGGGCAGGTGTTTTTGCACATGCGCTTGAAAAACAAGGCGCAGGGGTGTATCTTTGATACAGGGGATATCAGAAAAAAAGGAACATATAAATACAGGAGGAAGTGTATCATGAGAAAAAAAGTACTGCAATCAGTAACGCCGATCCTTTTGTCAGCGGCTCTGTTATTCGCAGGCTCCGTGAGCGTACTGGCCGAACAGGCTGAGCCGGAAATACCGGTTGATGCGACAGGGGCTGTGGCAGAAGAAGAGCTGACCGCAGAAACGGTGAGCGGCAATGAAACAAAGCCGGCACCCACAGTTGGAAAACCTGCAACTATCGCAGCATCCTTAACGGATGAAAAGACCATTAAACTGACCTGGTCGGCTGTGACCGGCGCATCCGGTTATGAAGTCTACAGTAACACCAACGATAAAGGATTTACCCAGTTGTGGACATTTGACGCAAGCGTCACTTCCATGGATGTGCTGGCTACATTTGACAAGAAGACATTGAATATCGCATCTGCCTACAGCTTCAAGGTTAGGGCGTTTATCAAACAGGACGGCAAGGATTATTTCGGTGATTTTTCCGATGCTACTGCAGCGATCAAGCCCACCAGGTCTGAGACGGAATGGCTCTTTGCCGCGCAGCCGAAGGATTATCAGTCGGTTACGTTGTCCTGGAAACCTGCCAGCGGCGTATCCGGATACAAGGTTTTGATGGCAACTTCCAAGAACGGCAAGTACTCCGTACTCAAAACAGTGAAAGGTCCCGGTACCGTGATCAAGAAAGATCTTTCCGGTAAGGCCTTGAGTCTGGCAAAGACCTATTATTTCAAGGTGCAGGCTTATGTCAATGATAACGGAAAAGAATACCTCAGCGGACAGTCTGCAGCGATAAAGGCAAAGACGAAACTTGCAAAACCCGAGATCAACTATCTGAGCGCAAACGCCTCTGATCTCGTGACCGTGAAATGGACCAAGGTCAAAGGTGCTACCGGTTACGAAGTATACCGTTCCAAGAAGAAAAAGAAAGTCGGTACCGTCATTGCAGGCGGCAAGAAAGTGACAGCTCAGAATACCATCAAGAAACTGACGAAACGCAAATACGTTGATAAAGAGGGCGTACCCGGTCAGAAGTACTGGTACAGAGTCCGTGCTTACAAGACCATCAACGGAAAACGTTATTATTCCGATTATGATCTTTGGCCTACATCAGCATCCACCGTGCTGGCATCCACCAATTTTGTGCCGGCTAACTGCATCTGCGAAAAGCCGAATTTTGTAAAACTGAACTGGACCGAAGTGAAACACGCAAAGGGATACTTTATCCAGCGTTCTACGAATCAGAACAGCGGCTATACCACAGTAGCAACCGTTGAGGGAGGAAATAATACCGCGACGGAGATCAATCAGCCCAACGGAACCAAGTATTATTATCAGATCGTTTGCTTTAACGATAAGAGCAAGAAGAAAAGCTGGTCTTATCCCTGTGATCCGATCCTGATGACATCCAATTATTACTGCTATCCCAGTGAGAACTATCAGGAACGCTGCATGAGAGTGTTCGGACAGGATCATTATTATGCTTATGGCACGAAGGCTGAAGCAGATACCAGAATGGCAGACGTAACCTTTGAGAAATGGTCTGTTGATCCGAAAAAGACAGATGCAGGATATACCGTAAAGAAGGCAGCCAGCTTTAAGGTTAATAAAAAGGTACAGCCCACGGTACAGCAGATCATCAATGAGATCCAGGCTACCCAGATCCAGGGCGCGGCTCTCAAAATTGAGGATGCATCCGGATACAACTTCGAATCCAAGTATCAGGAGGAGAAAGAAGGTGTCACGGTGACCGTGAAGGTCGTAGGCGCAACTCCGGGTACGTTGGCATACAGCGCCGTGGCTGATATCATGGCGAAATACGGATACAACAAAGTCAGCACCTATGCACAGGAGTATGATCCTTACAGATACGTATACGTTGGACTCCATTAAGAGGACTCCATTAAAAGGACCTCATTAAAAGGACTTCATTAAGGTTTCAGCCGGCAGGCTGGGATCGGATCATAGAAATATGTGATAAACTGCCGGGGCGGCGAGTACGCTCCGGCAGTTTTTTTCGAGTTTTTCACAGCAAAAAACAGTTCCAAAAAGAGACAAAATAGAGTATAATGTTCTTGTCTGCACAATTTGGGCAGGCAAAGGAAATTATCAGTGTCATTTCCGATGATAAATGCGGAACAAAATGGCTGATCAATCAAGGAGGAGCGTATATGGCAAGGCTAAGTGAAAGTGCTGTCCGCCAGATCAAAGACATCTGCGACAGGTACAAAAAGGAAAAGACGCCGCTGATGATGATCCTGAGCGATATCCAGAATGAATACGGATATATCCCGCTCGAGGTTCAGGAAGTGGTGTCGCAAAGGACGGGGATATCAGTTGCTGAGATTTATGGGGTGGTTACATTCTATTCGTTTTTCTCATTAGAGCCCAAGGGCAAATATGTCATCGGCTGCTGCCTCGGTACGGCCTGCTATGTCAAAGGTGCCCAGATCGTTATCGACCGGTTTTCCGAGATCCTCGGCATCGCACCCGGCCAGACCACGAAGGACGGCCTGTTTACATTGGATGCCCTGCGCTGCATCGGTGCCTGCGGTATCGCACCTGCTGTCAGCATTAACGGCAAGGTATATCCCAAGGTGGATGTGGAAGAGGTAGAGGATATCATTGAATCATACAAAAAGGAGGCATCAGCATGAGTCAGATCACTTCCGTAGAAGAGCTGGATAAAAGGATCGCGGAATGCGAAAAGAACATGGAAGACAAACTCGCGGGTGCGGACCAGATGCGCCACATCGTTCTGTGCGGCGGAACCGGATGCCTCTCGAGTAATTCCAAAGAGATCATGGAGAAGTTCAAAGAGCTTCTTGCAAAAAAAGGTTTGAATGAAAAAGCTACCGTCAATCTGACGGGGTGCTTTGGTTTTTGCTCCCAGGGACCCTTCGTGAAGATTTATCCCGAAGATACCCTGTATCGCATGGTTTCCATCGACGATGTGGAAGAGATCATCGATACCGATATCGCAAAGGGCGAGATCGTGGAGCGCCTTCTGTATGTGGATCCTGTTTCCGGAGAAAAGGTTTCCAAGCAGGATGACATCAATTTTTACAAAAAACAGCGCCGTATCGCATTGCACGGCTGCGGCGTCATCAATCCGGAGAAACTGGAAGAAGCGCTCGGTTCCGGCGCTTTCAAGGGTCTGAAAAAAGCCCTGACCATGACACCGAAGGAAGTGGCAGATACCGTTCTGCTTTCCGGTCTTCGCGGACGCGGGGGCGGCGGTTTCCCGGCAGGACGCAAGTGGATGTTTGCACTTGGCTCCGAAGGCGACGAAAAATACGTTGTCTGCAACGGTGACGAAGGCGACCCGGGTGCGTTTATGGATCGTTCCATCTTAGAGGGTAATCCCATTGCCGTCATCGAAGGCATGAGGATCGCAGCCTCTGCCATTGGCGCAAAGGCGGGATACTTCTCTGTACGTGCTGAGTACCCCATCGCGGTAGCACGTCTTCGCAAGGCCATTACCAATGCAAGGGAAGCAGGGCTTCTTGGCAAGAATATCCTGGGCAGCGGTTTTGATTTTAACTGTCATATCCGTCTCGGCGCCGGCGCTTTTGTCTGCGGCGAAGAGACAGCGCTTCTTAATTCCATCGAAGGCAAGCGCGGTATGCCCCGTCCCCGTCCGCCTTTCCCGGCAGTCAAGGGTCTGTGGGACAAGCCCACCATCGTTAATAATGTTGAGACCTTGGCATGCGTTCCTTACATCCTTCGCGAGGGCGCAGCAGAATTTGCACAAGTCTGTACTGAAGGCTCCAAGGGAACCAAGGTGTTCGCTCTCGGCGGTAAAGTCAATAACGTAGGTCTTGTGGAAGTTCCCATGGGTACCACGCTCCGCGAGCTGGTATATGATATCGGCGGTGGCATCCCGAACGGCAAGAAGTTCAAGGCCATTCAGACCGGCGGTCCTTCCGGCGGCTGTCTGACAGAAGAATTCCTGGATGAACCCATCGACTTTGATAACCTGGTACAGAAGGGTTCTATGATGGGTTCCGGCGGCGCCATCGTTATGGATGAAGATAACTGTATGGTAGACGTGGCAAAATTCTACATGGAATTCATCTGTGATGAGTCTTGCGGAAAATGCTCACCCTGCCGTATCGGTACCAAGCGTATCTTAGAGATCCTGACCAAGATCACGGAAGGCAAGGGCACCATGGAAGATCTGGATGCCTTGGAAGAGCTGAGTAAGACCATTCAGAAAAACTCCCTTTGTGCACTGGGCCAGACGGCAGCCAATCCTGTCAATTCCACCCTACGTCACTTCAGGGACGAGTACATCGCGCATATCGTTGACAAACGTTGTCCGGCACATGTCTGCAAGTCTTTAATGCAGTACAAGATCGATCCGGATGTCTGCATCGGCTGCGGCCTTTGCGCAAGGAACTGCCCTGTGGGCTGTATCTCCAGAACGGATTATATCGCAGAGGGGCATAAACTGGCCTCCTTTGCCATCGATCAGGAGAAGTGTGCGAAGTGCGGACTTTGCAAGAGCAACTGTAAGTTTATGGCAATTTCGAAAGAGTAGGGAGGGAATAGAAGATGGCATTAGTAAATATCAAGATCGAAGGTGTCCGCCATCAGGTCGAAGAAGGCCTTACCATTTTGGAGGCGGCAAGAAAATGCGGTTACGAGATCCCTTCCCTTTGCGATTTCAATCACGGGGAATGTAACAGGGGTTCCTGCCGTGTCTGTCTGGTAGAAGTCAAAGGCGCAAGAGGCCTGGTTGCCAGCTGCGTATATCCGGTATCCGACGGTATGGAGATCACCATCTCCTCACCCACCGCTACCGCAGCCAGAAGAATGAGCGTTGAGCTTCTTCTTTCCGACCACAATCAGTTCTGCCAGCAGTGTGATAAAAACGGTAAGTGCGAACTTTTGCACGTAGCCAACGTGACCGGTGCCAGGGCCGATGTGTTCGGCGGCGTACACTCCGAGGTGCATTTGGATAGAGTGGCACCGTCACTGGTTCGTGATACTTCCAAGTGTATCCTTTGCGGACGCTGCATCGAGCGTTGCAAAAACGCCCACGGACTGGGAATCCTCGGCTATGAGGGAAGAGGTTTTGAAACCTTTGTTGCTCCTGCCGGCGACAGATCCTTTACAGATTCACCCTGTATCCAGTGCGGCCAATGCGTCAACGTATGTCCTACCGGTGCGTTGATGGAACATTCCGAGATCGACAAAGTAGATAAGGCCTTAGCTGAGGGCAAAGTAGTCATCGCACAGGCAGCGCCTGCAGTCCGTGCAGCCATTGGCGAAGAGTTCGGATACAAGATCGGAACCCCCACCACAGGCAAGATGATCGCAGCCATGAGAAGGCTCGGTTTCTCCAGAGTGTATGATGTAAACTTCGGCGCTGACCTGACCATCATGGAAGAGGCAACAGAGCTGATCGGCAGACTGAAAAATGATGGCGTCCTGCCCATGATCACATCCTGCTCACCCGGCTGGGTCAACTATGCAGAGTATAACTACGGCGATCTGTTAGATCACCTTTCTTCCTGCAAATCGCCCCATCAGATGCAGGGTGCAATCATTAAGTCCTACTGGGCAAAAGAGCATGACGTGGCGCCGGAAGATGTTTTCGTGGTATCCGTTATGCCTTGTACGGCCAAGAAGTTTGAGAAGGAAAGAGAGCAGCTGAAAGTCAACGGTCTTCCCGATGTGGATGCGGTTATTACCACCAGGGAGCTGGCCCGCATGATCAAGCGCGGCGGTATCATTTACAATATGCTTCCCGATGAGGAATGGGACCGCGATATCATGGGACAGTACACCGGTGCAGCTGTCATCTTCGGTGTCACCGGCGGTGTTATGGAGGCAGCTCTTCGTACCGCTTATTACAAGCTTTCCGGAAAAGAAGCAGAGCCCATCGAGTTTACGGAAGTCCGCGGCCATGACGGCGGCCTGCGGGAGGCCGAGGTGGATATCGAAGGCACCAAGGTTTGGGTTGCCATCGCTTCCGGTATGAAGGCGGCAAAAGTCCTCCTTGATGAGATCCGGGAAGGAAAATCCAAATATCAGTTCATCGAGATCATGGGATGTCCCGGCGGCTGCATCAACGGCGGCGGACAGCCTTATGTCAGAGAGTTCTTCCTGCCGGATGAGGATGATGATATCCTGGATACCTACAAGGAAAAGAGAGCACAGGCACTGTACTCAGAGGATGAGAAGCAGACCATCCGCCAGTCCCACAACAATCCGCAGATCCTGGATCTGTATGAGAAATTCCTTGGGGAGCCCAACGGTCACAAGGCCCATGAACTGCTGCATACCTCCTATGCAGCAAGAGTCGGGTTCAACGATATTGAAGAAGAATAATGGTTTTTTGAGCGAACCCCGCAGCGCGGCTGCGGGGTTTCTCTGCTTTTGAGAGGGGTACCCTATGAAAAACCTGAAAAACTTAAAGATTACATTCAACTCACCCGTGATCCTGGTCTTTTCCCTGATCTGCCTGGTGGCGCTTTTGATCGGGGGACTCACCGGCGGGGCGGCAACGCAGATTTTCTTTTCCACCTACCGCTATTCCCTGGCATCGCCCCTGACCTATCTTCGCTTTTTCACCCATATCTTCGGTCACAGCGGTTGGGAGCATTTTTTCGGGAACATCACTTATATTCTGCTGCTGGGGCCCATGCTGGAGGAAAAATACGGCAGCAAGATGTTGATCCAGGTCATGGTGATCACGGCTTTTGCAACGGGACTGGTAAACTTTATCCTGTTCCCGAAGGTGATGCTCTGCGGTGCCAGCTGCGTGGTCTTTGCCTTTATCCTGATGACTTCCTTTACGGAGTTTAAGGCAGGACAGATCCCTGTTACCTTCCTTCTCATCGCCCTGATCTTCATCGGAGGACAGATCATCCAGGCAATATTTGTCAAAGATGATATCGCAAATCTGTCCCACATCATCGGCGGGATCATCGGTGCTGTCATCGGGTATCTGGCCAATCGAAAGAAGATCTGAAAAAACCTTGAAAATACGGGAGCCAGAGGCGCTGTGACCTTGACAACAGGGGCAGAAATTTAATAAAATATAAGGTAGTGTAAAAACAAAAAACGAAGATTTTTGGGGAAGAAAACATGAGTGATGATATCCATATCAGTCCGGTCAATGTGCCGACAGAATGTGAAGAATGCGGAGGAAATCTGGAATATCATGGGCTGGGCAGCTATATCTGTACGCAGTGCGGACATATCCAGCTGGATGATTTCGGTGTGATCTCCGAATTCCTGCGGGCAAACCAGGGCGCCACCTTAAAGGAGATCGTTTATGAAACTGGGATCAGCCGGGAAGTGGTGGAGTATTGCCTGGAAAACGGAGAACTGCAGGTGGCCAATGAAGAGGATTATTTTCTGACCTGTCATAAATGCGGCAAGAAGATCAGCGGCGGAAGATACTGCCGGGAATGCTATGCGAGCCTGACGGGAGATCTCAAGCAGGCCTTTGGCGTGACAACCTTCAGTATCAGAAAGAAGAATCCCTTTCAGGAAAACCAGAACAATTCTGCCGGGAAGGTGCGATTTAAAAGATAGGTGGGGATATGAGAACACAATATTCATTCATTTTCGCGATCATGGCCGTTGCTTGTGGTATCTGTGCGGTTATGGCTGCCGGCAGCCGAAAACCGATCCGCAAGGCGGTCACTTTTTTACTGGCGATGCTGATCCCGCCGGTGCTGGGCAATCTGATCATCATCAGCTCCGTGGACAGGATGACGGCCACCGTCGGCTATTATATTTATTTTCTCGGCATGGATGCGGTGATCTTTGCGTTGCTGTATTTTACCATGCAGTACTGCAATATCACCTGGAAAAATAAATTCCTGCAGATCGGCGTCTATCTACTGCTGATCGCGGATGTGGTGCAGTATGCCCTCAATCCTTTCTTCGGACAGGCCTTCTCCACAGAAGAGATCCTTGTTGACGATGAAGTCTATTTCAAATTGATAGCCTATAATGGGCAGGCTTTTCACAGGATGCTGGACTACGGCATCTTTCTGTTTGTTTTGATGGTATTTTTCATCAAGACCATGCACTCCCCCAAGATTTATTCCGAGCGGTTTTCCGTGATCTTTATCTCCATGTCGGCAGTGGGACTCTGGGAGACTTTCTATATCGCCTCCGGAACGCCGGTTGACCGTTCCATGATCGGTTTCGGTGCCTTCGGCATCCTGGCCTTCTATTTTTCCATCCATTACCGTCCCATGCGCCTTTTGGACAGCATGCTGGCAAACCTGGCCGCGGATATGCAGGAAGGGTTGTTTTTCTTTGATGTGACCGGGCAGTGCATCTGGGCAAATGATTCCGGCATTAAACTGGCGGATATCAAAGATGAGAACTTTGCGGTGGCAGCCGCCTATCTGGAAGAGACCTTTGGCACCATAGACCTGCAGGGCAGTGAATGGTCGCGGAAAAAGGAGATCCAGGATGCAGAGGGTGAGACAAAATACTTTGTGCTGGAAAAACATGCCGTCATCGATGACCACCAGCGGACCGTAGGCTGCTTTATCAGCGCTGAGGATCATACCAGACAGGAGCTGGAGCTGCAGCGGGAACGTTATAATGCGACCCATGATCAGCTGACGGGTCTGTATAACAGGGAGTATCTGTATGAAAAGACTGAGAAACTCATGGATACTCATCCCGATACGGAATACCTGATCGTCTATTCCGATGTCAGCGAATTTAAGATGATCAATGAAGTCTATGGCATGGATTTCGGTGACAAGGTGCTCCGCAGCATTGCAGAGCGGATCGGACAGGCCATGTCCAAGCATGGCGTAGCCGGCAGGCTGGTGGGAGATACCTTCGGCGTCTGCGTACCGGCAACGGAGTTTGATACGCAGGTTATGGAGCGGGAGCTTTCCCGTTTTGAAGTGGAGGACGGGGAAAATACCCACAGCATCCTGGTACATATGGGTGTGTACCGGGCAGTGGAGACCGGCATTGATGTATCCGTGATGTTCGACCGGGCCAGGATCGCCTTTTCCACCGTCAAAGACGAGTATCAGGTACATATTGCCTGGTATAACGATGAGATGCGAAAAAAAGCCCTTTGGAGCCAGCAGATCTCCGCTGAACTGGGCAGGGCCCTTCGGGAAGGACAGATCCTGCCCTATTTCCAGGCCGTTGTGGATGGAAGCGGCAAGGTTGTGGGAGCTGAGGCGCTGGTACGCTGGATCCATCCGGAAAAAGGCTTTTTATCCCCCGGACTGTTCATTCCCGTTTTGGAGAAAAACGGCATGATCGCCCAGGTGGACCTGTATATGTGGCGCTGTGCCTGCGAGACCCTGGCAAAGTGGAAAAAAGAGGGCAGGCAGCAGTTTATCTCCGTCAATATCTCGCCCCGTGATTTTTATTTCATGGATGTGGTGGATGAGATCAAAAACCTGGTGAAGGAATTTGACGTGGAGCCAAAGAATCTGCGGATCGAGATCACGGAATCCGTGATGATGTCCGATGCCGCCCGCAGGATCGCCATTTTGGAAGAGTTCCGGCTGGCAGGCTTTATCGTGGAAATGGATGATTTCGGCAGCGGCTATTCTTCCTTCAATATGCTCAAAGACATGCCCATCGATGTTCTGAAGATCGATATGATGTTCCTGCAAAATGCCGAGGACGATGAGAGGACGTCCATCATTTTACAGCATATCATCAAGATGTCCCAGGATCTCGGCATTACGGCGCTGACCGAGGGCGTGGAGTTAGAAGAGCAGTACAGGATGCTGGCCGATATGGGCTGCAAACTTTTCCAGGGATATCATTTTGCGAAGCCCATGCCGCTTGCGGATTTTGAAAAACTCTGATCCATGCAACCAAATCGGGACAAGAGGTGTATCTGTAGTAGGAACAGATGACACCGGGCTGACATTTTTGTCTGCAGTAAAAACCGGATCCAATAAAAGAATGAGAGATTTCGGGAGATCAATATGAAAGAAGTTGAGAATAACAATGAAGAGCAGATCCTGATCGATCCGGCGACGGATGTATCCGTTACCATTCCCACCGAAGGCGCAGCCCCTGATTTCGGGATCGGATACGGGATTTTTGATGCGGCAAACGTGGACCTGTTTACCAGATTTCAGCCCAGGAATTTTCCGGGCATTGCTGATACCACATTTCACTTCTCGGATCAGAACTATTCGGAGTTTTATATCTGGCTGATGGGTGAAAAAGGCATGTCGGTAGACGAGGCCTTTCACATCACAAATGATCGCGACAAGCTGACGGATGCGGTCGAGGAATTTAATGACTTCATCAGAAACACCGGGATCCAGGAACTGGACAATGACGGTAATACAGCAGCGGCGGATCCGGAAAAACTCCTGACCTGGCCGAAGCTGTATAAGAAAGTGGTGGATAAGCTGACCGACTACAAAATGCCGGACATGGATTACAGCGATCCGAAACAGATGGCAGATTACGCAGGACAATCCCTTCTGATCGGGAATGTCCTGCAGGCCTGCTACAGCGGCATGGAATCTGCGTTATATGACGCACAGCCGCACCCGGGGGCGGAACTCTATGATTTCGAATCAAAGAGACTTGTTGAAAAAGCCTTTACCAATGAGGATCTAGAGCGCTGCGAACAGCTGACAAACAGTGCCTTTACAGTCACCGCCCATTTACAGGCGGGATACGATAATATTGTCATTCGGGAAGACAGACAAAAGAAAACCCAGACGATCCATAATCTGGATGATATGGTGCAGGTGCGATTTGCCTTAAACGGTCTGGAAGGTAACAAAATTGCGGGCGCATCCCTCAAGGATGCGGCTGATTCGCTGGAGCAGAGTTTACAGCTGTTCGGACCGGTTACCATTGCAACGACTGAACAGCAGGTCGGTGATCAGATCGTGATGCAGTGTAAAGTAGAGGCCGGCGAGGCAACTGCTGCCATCGGGCATGCAGGCATCTTAAAGGATGCAGACAAGGTCTTTGCGTTCCTGCAAACGGGCGGCGCCTCAGCGCTGGCCGGTGAACTGGATACTTTTATTAATGGCAAAGATGCACCTGCTATGGATGCCCTTGCGGCATACGAAGAGAAGATCACCAAAGAAGCGAATGCGGAGGCAAAAAAGAGTGCAGAGGAAATAGTGCAGAAAGAAGCGCAGGAAAAGGCGCGGAAAGAGGCAGAGGAAAGAGCACAGAAAGAAGCACAGGAAAAAGCGCGGAAAGAGACAGAGGAAAAAGCGCGGAAAGAGGCAGAGGAAAAAGCGCGGAAAGAGGCAGAGGAAAAAGCGCGGAAAGAGGC
>JAFZNL010000207.1 GCA_017550925.1 Lachnospiraceae bacterium
CTGTATCAGGGAAAGATGCTCTTTAACATGTACCTCACTCTTCCCTTCATGGCCATCTCCACCATCTGTATCTGTATCGGCGCAAAGGCCACTGTGGTGGAAACCATTCTGAATCTGATCCTGGGGGTTATGCTCTGCGGATTTTCAACGGCATGGGGATGTGTTTGCGGAGTTCGCCATATGCGACTTGACTGGACCAATGAGGTAGAGGTCATTAAGCAGGGGGCTGCCACAGCCATCTATATGCTCCCCAATATGTTTATATCCATGGGGCTTGTGGTGCTCATGGTATTCCTGGGCATGAAGATAAACCATATGCTTCTTAGCCTGATCTTTATTGTGATCACCGCTGTGCTGGCGAGTCTCAGTTATCTGCGGGTCATGGCGCTGGCGAAGAAAGAGGGGTAAAGAATTATACAGGTTGAATATTGGAATATAGAAATATAAGGATATAAGGATATAAAAATACAGGAATATAGGAAAACAGGTACCGATGATCGGTACCTGTTTTTTATTTCAAGGTTGATGTTTTGTTTGTTGTTCTCAATTAAGACTTGCTTTGTGGTTTTTAAAGGGTGCAAGTTATGATTTGCGATCCGCGTAATCTTCATCGATCCTGGCCTTCCAGGCCCCCCCTGCGAGAGCGGCATGGAATCCTTTGGAGCTGGTTTTCCTGACATTGGAAACTGCCTGTTCCAAAACCTGATAGTTCAGGGCTGTTCCCGTTTCATCGCAATGATAGTTGGCTGCTCTGTCAGCGCTGATGCCCATATGGCCCGCTACCTCGATGGCGTCGATGTTGGCACCCAGGAATAAAAACTCCCAGTTGTACTTTTTCTTCTGACGCTCGATCATTTTTTTCACATCCTTAAACTGATAGCGCCTGCTGGCGTTTTCCAGACCGTCGGTGGTGATGACGAAAAGGGTCTTGGAAGGTCTGTCCTCCTTTCTTGCATACTTCTGGACGTTGCCAATGTGATGGATGGCGCTGCCCACTGCGTCCAAAAGGGCGGTGCAGCCTCTGACGTAGTAGTCTTTATCCGTCAGCTTTTCTACTTTGCCGATGGGGGCTCTGTCGTGGATCACTTCACTAACATCGTCAAACAGGACGGTGGATACGAAGGCTTCCCCCTCTTCCTTTTGCTGCTTCTGGATCATGGAATTGAATCCGCCGATGGTATCGGATTCCAGTCCGCTCATGGATCCGCTTCTGTCAAGAATGAAAACCAGTTCTGTTAAATTTTCTCTCATAGTGATTACCTCCTCTTAGGTGCTTGGTTTGTTTGTCTGTTTCTGAGGTAATCATAACGAATCCGAAAAGGGAAACGGTCACCTGACAGGCGACAATTATCTGATATCTGCTTGACGCTATCTAATTGTAAATGAAATTCTTTTCTTCTCCAAAAACACGTTAACAAGTAGTTCTTACTGATAACTTATCAGCTGGGAGTACTGCCAAGAAGCGGCTCCCCATGTTCGAAGAGAGCTAAGTTGATCTCAAAGATATCGTAGGCTTCTCTTTCAATAAAGTACTGTACAATGAGATCCTGTCTGCTGCAGGGTGACAGGGCCAGCCCCGCCCGGGATAACAGGTCTTTGGTTTCATCCAGGCTCAACTGCAGTGCTACGGAAAGAGCCAGGGCTGTAGATTTACTGGGGTTTTTGGTGGTGCCGCACTTTAACTTTGAAAAGGCCTTCCGATCCAGGTTTGCCCGCTTTTGCACCTGCACATCCGTCATGCCTTTTTCATCTGCAAAAGAGAAAACCAGCTCCATAAAGGACTTATCCAGGTTTTGGATCACCTCGTCCAGGGTACGGGGTTCCGGGGCAAGGGCAGGGCTTGCGAAGATAGAAGATCCGCAGGCCAGATCTTCTTCATCTGTAACCTCCGAATATGAATCTTCCAAATCCTCTTCAGGAATAGATCCGGTTTCCTTCGCTGCATATACATCCCCTGGAGACTCCTTCCGTCCCATGCCGGGAAATCTCGGCGCAGCCTCCCTTATCCCTGTAGAAAATAGACGGGCTTTTTTCTTATCTTTTTTATCTTTCTTTTTATCTTCTTTTTCCTGCTCCTTTGCAAACATTCCCATGGAAGCCATGGGCATGGAAGCTGCCGCCATCCCGGCACTCGCTCCATGGAATGCATTTCCCATGAGCCTTTGTGTTCTCTCATCCCTTCTGCCGGATCCGGGGTACTCTTCTTTTTCCTTCTCTTCTACATAGTTATCACTGATGTAAGCGTCGATATCCCCATACAGCTCCGAAGAAAGGGAAAAGGATTTTTCATCAAAGACCACTAAAAACAGGGAGAGGTCGTGATCCATCATAAAGGCTTCGATTTCGGACAAAGCGATACGAAGGGCGATTCCCTTAGGAAAGCCGTAGCTGCCGGAAGCCAGAAGAGGAATGGCAAGACTTTCAAATTCCTGCTCCACTGCCAGGGCAAATACGCTGCGATAGCAGCTTCGGATGATCTCTTCTTCTCCCTGATCTCCGCCCTGCCAGGGGCATCCTACTGTATGGATGATGGCCTTTGCAGGCAGGGAAAATCCATCCGTCACAAAGGAAGTGCCGGGCTCTGCAACGCCGATCTTTTCCCGCTCTGAAA
>JAFZNL010000208.1 GCA_017550925.1 Lachnospiraceae bacterium
CCCTGATCGCCGCTGTCGCCTGCTCATAGGAAAGAGGCGCATCGACTACCGCTTTTCTGGCATGGCTTGCAAGCCTTGCATTCTTTCGGCTTTGTTTATGATAAGCGATATAGCCTGCCGGATCTGTTGCTTTATCCGGCTCCGGACCGAGATTCACATGAACCTGTGTCTGGATTTGTTTGTATTTGTCAGCCAGTTTTCCCATAATTCTTCTCCCTGATTGATTTTTTGGTTTTCAGCCCCGTAGTATCTTACCATGCCTGCTCTAAGTATCCGCTGCTATTTAAGTGCGCACCATCTACGGAGATGCTGTTTAAGTAACCGATGATCCGGTCTGCTTCGACGCCTTCCAGATGATCTGTCCTGCAATCATGCTGCAGCGCTGGGATCATCTGCAGCGAAGTGAGCCGGCCTTCTTCAACAACCACTTTTAAAAGGGCCGTATCCACCCGTTTGGAATTAAACCAGTAATTTCCCAGGCTGTAGACCACCGGCACCTGTCCGCACATACCAAGTCCCTGCAGGCAATGGGGATGGGCACCCACGATCAGGTCCGCTCCCGCTTCGGCGTAGGCTGCTGCCTGTCCGGTTTGGCGAAAGTCCAGCACATCCGTGTTCTCAGAGCCCCAGTGGACAAAGACCACCAGAAAATCACACATGGCGTCTGCTTTTTTGATGGCTTCCAAAAACCTTGCCAGTTCTTCATCTGTAAAAGTCCGCATGACACCGGCCTGCGTCTCGCCGGCTCCCCTGGTATCCGGACTCCAGTTCCTCTCAATCTGTGTTGCAGCGACAAAACCGATCTTCATGCCGCCTTTTTCTATGATCACAGGTGCCGCCGCCTCTTCGATATTCCGGCCGCCGCCCACATAAGGGATCCCGGCACCCGCCAGCGTATCCAATGTATCAAGGAACGCCGTCTCACCATGGTCAAAGGCATGATTGTTGGCAATCCCGGCAATATCTACGCCCATATCGGAAAGGATCGACACATTGGAGGGCTTGCTGCGAAAGGCATAGGTTTTACCCTCTAAAGGCGCACCTCTGTCGGAATAGGGAAACTCATTGTTGACCATGCAGATATCCGCATTTCGCATCTCGGAAAGGAGCACTGCATCAATACAGTTTTCAATATTGCTGCCCCGCTGCCTGTAAGCACCCATATTGGCAAAGGGATCGTGGAAGCAGATATCACCGGTAAATACCAGCGTAACCGGCTTTCCTGTGTCACCGTCATCCTGCAACCGAAGATTTTCCTGCACCCCTTCGTCTGCATCGTATTCCTGCAGACCTGCTTCGGACCCCCGCTCAGCCTCATCCGCCGTATCTGCTGTCGTCTGTTCATCAATCGTTTCCGAAGTATCGTCTGTATCCGTCAGCTGCATTTCGGCGCCGGATCTTTGACTTTCTCTTTCCTGCTGCGCCAGTTCATCCTGCTTTCGCAGATGGGCATAATACAATAGCCCCAGACTGCCGAACACCAAAGTGATGATCAGCACACTGCAAAAGATGATCAAGATTCTTTTTAACCCATGCTTTTTTTTCATACTTTCATAGATCGCGGTTTGGTCACGATTTTATTCTCCAGATTAATTCCGAGTTTAAGATCTTTTTTTGTAGTGGCATGGATGAAAAAACTATCCTTCGTATATAATACCACAGATTTCGGTTTTAGGTTGCGATAAGATCCGTTTTAGCTGTGATCCACTATATTTTTAAAAGACAAAAAAAGCCCCGGCAATCTGCCGGGGCATCATACTGCATAAGGTTTTTCGTTTTCAAGTTGCCGGTTTTCAAACCGGAAATACCAGATCTGTCAGGTAAGATAGTTGCTTACATTACTCTTATCCACCACATCGATCTTGGTCCACATATTCGTCTGCGGGGGAAGTTCGCCATTCATCACGTTGTTGTACAGGTAGACAATGGGATCATGACCCTGACGGAAGGGATCCTGTCCAATGGCAGCGGTTACATGGCCTTTTGCGATGGCTTTTAAGTTATCCATCATAAAGTCGTAAACGAC
>JAFZNL010000209.1 GCA_017550925.1 Lachnospiraceae bacterium
CGTCACCCCCGGTCCGTCTGACGACGTAGATCCTGATACACATACCTGCGACAGTCTGACCTGTGTTGTAGAAAGCAAGATGGATCTCAGTCATCCTGACGAACTGTACTGCGGCTGCATGAATTACTACTGCAGCAAGTGCCACAGCCTGCAGCAGTCCTGCGCGATCTGCTATCCCTGGATCGATGATATTGATCACATCTACGCAGCGCTCGACTATGACCAGATCCTTCTTGTTAAGGGCGTTGATTATACGGTATCGGTAGTGGGCGGCCAATACCGGATCAATTTCACAGATGCCTGCAAATATTACTCTGGGAGCATAGATACCTGGACATATGTTCCTGCCGATCCGCAGCCTTACATAGATCCCGTCCCGCAGCCTCAGCCTGATACACCGACTTTTGACGAGGTTGACAACTACAGTCCGACTTTTGATGATCCTGACAGGCCGGTGAAACCAAGCATGCAGGTTAAGCAGGCTAAAATTTCCAAACCTTCCAAAGTCACGGGTCTGAAGGTGAAAAAGAAAAAGAACGGCCGTCTTCAGATTTCCTGGAAGAAGGCTACGCAGGCTGACAAATACGAGGTATGGATCAGCACTGCAAAGAACTTCAAAAATCCTGTCACAAGAACAGTATCTGCAAACAAGATCACTGTGAAAGTGTCCGCCGGCAGGAAATACTTTGTCAAGGTAAGGGCAATCAACAAAAAGGGCACGGGAAAATTCTCCAAAAAGGGATCCTGCCGGCTGTAAGCCGGCGGATCCCGGGCCCGGCTCGGATTTGCGGTATGAAAAGATAAAAAAAACCTATACGGATGGACGGAAAATGTTTATAATGGGGGTGTATGATCAGGTAAAACAATAACTCATATAGAACAATGCAATTATGAAAGAAAAACTTAAAAACATATCCTTCCGCACCAGAGTCAGTCTTCTTTCCATTGCCATGGTACTTGTGCCGGTGGCATTGTCTGTCGGTGCGTTTTTTTTGATCGTCAATCTGATCGGCCGGACGGAAGATTATTCCATCGTATCTCTGATCCTCGGCCACAGTATTGCACAGATCTTCATGATCGACATGGTGACCTGTATTGTGGCAATCCTTCTGATCACGGTTATCACCATGCGCCGCTTTATCCAGCAATGGTTCATGGAGCCGCTTTTGGAACTGAGTATCGGCATGGGCAATATTTCCGAAGGAAATCTGGAATATCTTCTGGAAAACCGTTATACGGCGGAGATGGGGATTCTGTTTGAAAACTACGAACAGATGCGGCTTCGTCTGAAGGAATCTGCCGAGGAATCCCTGGAAAATGAACGGATCAACAGGGAACTGATCAGTAATATCTCCCATGATTTAAAAACACCCATTACTTCGATCCGCGGATATGTGGAAGGGATTATGGACGGCGTGGCGGATACGCCGGAAAAGATGGAAAAATATATCCGTACGATCTACAACAAGTCAAACGAACTTAATCGTCTGATCAATGAATTGACGTTATATACGAATATCGATCAAAACCGCGTGCCTTATAATTTCAGGCCGGTAAAGGTGGAGGACTTTTTTCTTGATTGTCTGGACGTCATGCGTCTTGAATTAGAGGGTGCAAATGTCAGGGCGGTTTTGCATAATGAGACGCATCCCGAGACGGTCATCATCGCAGATCCGGAGCAGCTCAGCCGCGTCATCAGCAATGTGATCAGCAATAGTATCAAATACAGAAAAGGGAAAGACGATTATATCGATATCCGGATCGCGGATCAGAATGATTCTGTTCTTGTGGAGATCGAGGATAACGGAAAAGGGATCGGCGCGAAGGAACTGCCGCATATTTTTGAGCGTTTCTACCGGACGGATGCCTCCAGGTCTTCTTCCACCGGCGGCAGCGGGATCGGTCTTTCCATTGTGAAAAAAGTGATCGAGGATCACGGCGGTCTGATCTGGGCAACCGGAAAACTCGGGGAAGGCACCTGCATCCATTTTGTGCTGCGCAAGTACAAACCGGAACATGAGAAGGATCATCAGGAAATACCGGATACGAAGCGCCAGGGAGAGAAAAAAGTGTGATAGTGTAAATTTTCCGGAGAGATTACAATAATATAAACGGGGGTAGACTATGAGCACCAGGATTTTGATCATTGAAGATGAAGAAGAGATCGCGGAACTGGAGAAGGATTATCTGGAGGTCAGTGATTATGAGGTAGAAATCGAAAATGACGGCGCAGATGGGCTTGCTCGCGCGCTGGCAGAGGATTTCGGATTGATCATCCTGGATCTGATGCTTCCGGGAATGGACGGTTTTGAGATCTGCAAACGGATCCGTAAAGAAAAGAATATTCCGATCCTGATGGTATCCGCCAAAAAAGATGATATCGACAAGATCCGCGGACTTGGCATGGGCGCGGACGATTATATGACAAAGCCTTTTTCACCCAGCGAACTGGTAGCCAGGGTGAAAGCGCACCTGACCAGATATGACAGACTTCTCGGTCTTGGTATCAAGCAAAATGATGTGGTGGAGATCCGCGGGATCAGGATCGATAAAACTGCCCGCAGAGTCTACGTGAACGGCGAGGAAAAAACCTTTACCACCAAGGAATTTGACCTGCTGACTTTCCTTGCGGAGAATCCGAATCACGTGTATTCCAAGGACGAACTGTTCCGGGAGATCTGGGCAATGGAATCCGTGGGAGATATCGCTACCGTAACCGTACATATCAAGAAAATCCGTGAGAAGATTGAATATGATACCTCCAAGCCGCAGTATATCGAGACCATCTGGGGCGTGGGATATCGATTCAAAGTGTAAGGATCAGATCATGAGATGTCGAATCCTGTTTGAAGATGAACATCTGCTGGTGGTATATAAGCCGGCAGGCATGCCGACACAATCAGCATCAGTGATGCAGACAGATGTTGTCAGTGAATTAAAAACCTATTTGAAAACGACTTACATTGGCCTTGTCCATCGGCTCGATCAGCCGGTGGAGGGGCTTTTTGTTGTGGGATAAACACAGCTTGCGACGGATGTGCTCACAAGACAGCTGCATGACGGCAGGCTGAAAAAAAGTTACTTTGCGCTGGCAGCGGATGAAAGGCGCGGGAAGACTGCATTCGGCAGTGAGAAGAAGGATCCGCGGGAAGATAATTCGAAAGAAAACAATTCGAAGGAAAACAATCTGCAAGAAAATAATCCCGGAGAGAAAGTGATCGAAGAGATGTCTTTGACGGATTATATCCTGAAAAATACAAAGACCAGAACGGCGGAGATTGTTGCCGGTCCGAATGAAAAAGCAGGCAGCAGGGGAAAGCAAAATGCAGCAGCAAAAAAAGCACGCCTGACATGCAAAGTATTGAAAAAAGAAGCCGATGTTTTGTACTGCCGGATCGATATTCAAACAGGCCGTTTCCATCAGATCCGGGCACAGATGAGCCATGCGAAAATGCCGCTTCTCGGCGACCGGAAATACGGAACTGAAAGTTCGCAGTTGCTAACTGATCAAAGAGGGATCCGGCAGCTTTGCCTTTGCGCCGACAGGCTGGTCTTTTTGCATCCGATCACCGGGATGAAGTTAGAGTATGAGGTTTCGCCATCATTTGCAGACGTGGATCGGGAGTAAGACAAATGTGAATGAACATAGAAGAATTCGATATGAAAAACCGAATGAAAAAACAAATTTGGATTAAGAAAGATTTCGGTAAAAAAATAAGTTCAGAATAAGGGAATTGTGATGACTTCAAATGATTTAAGAAATATATTACAGCGGATAGACCATAAGGGATATCCTGCTTATAAGGAAACAAAGGGAAGTTACGATTTCGGTGATTATACCCTGATTATCGATCATGTCCAGGGAGATCCTTTTGCATCGCCCTCCAAACTTTCCGTGAAAGTAGCAGGAGAAAAGGCAGGTTTTGCAAGGCAGTTATTTGATACGGCTTCCCGGAGGGTATCCTTAGAGGATCATCTGCTGCGATCTTTCGGCAGGCAGATCAGGGAGTTTTCAAAGAAGGCGGATGGATCGGGAAAAAGCGGACTGATTTCCGTCAGTTTGCCGGGACAGGAAGTGCTGAAAAGAAGTGCCGTCAATGTCAGTATGTCTGACGGGAGCGTTCTGATCCGTTTTCAGGTGGGTTTTCCCGCGAGGGGACGGACCGTTATGAGCGCAGAACTGATCAAAATTCTGTTTGAGTATCTGCCGGTCTGTGTCAGGAAATCGCTTTATGCGAAAGCGCATTCTCCTGAAAAACTTCAGCAGATCGCAGATCTTGCGGATGACCGTGACTATATCAGAGAGCAGCTTCCAAAACGGGGGCTGGTTTCTTTTGTGGGAGACGGTTCTATTCTGCCGCGCAAAAGCGGGGTGTCTGCCCTTCCCATGAAGGATGCGATCCTTTTTCAATCACCGGATGAGTTGGCGGTTACATTGGATCTGCCTCATAAGGGAAAACTGCGCGGCATGGGGATACCCAAAGGCGTTACCCTGATCATCGGCGGCGGATATCACGGAAAATCAACTCTGCTTTCAGCATTGCAGCTGGGGGTATATGATCATATCGCCGGGGACGGCAGGGAGTATGTGATCACGGATGATACGGCGGTAAAACTGAGGGCAGAAGATGGCAGGAGCGTAACGGACATGGATATTTCTATGTTTATCAGGAATCTCCCCAGCCGCAGGGATACTACACATTTTTCTACCCAGGATGCCAGCGGCAGCACCTCCCAGGCAGCCAATACCATGGAAGCCATTGAGGCAGGCAGCAAATGCTTTTTGATCGACGAAGATACCAGTGCCACAAACTTCATGATCCGGGATGAACTGATGCAAAAGGTGGTAACCTCGGGACAGGAACCCATCATCCCCTTTATTGACAGGATCCGCCCGCTGTATGACCAGATGGGGATCTCCACAGTTTTGGTAGCCGGCAGCTGCGGCAGTTATTTTTATAAGGCAGATACCATTATCCAGATGATGGAATATATGCCCATGGATGTGACAGGGAAAGCAAAAGAGATCGCCGAACAATATAAAACAGATCAGGCTGCAGACGGTGTATCCGGGGAAAAAGGAAAAACGGATTTAGCCGGATCTGCACAGACTGAGTATAGTAAGCAGCCGCTAACCTGCCGGTTTGACAGGATCCCGAAGAAAGTCATGATCCGGGATGGTGACCGGATTAAAACAAAATCCTTCGGAACGGACGGTTTTTCTATTAACAGAGACAATGTGGAACTGCGGTTTGTGGAACAGATCGCTGATGGGGAACAGGTCAATGCCCTGGCGGATATTCTGATCTGCCTGCAAAAGGAATATTTTGACGGAAAACGGACTGTGCAGGACTGCGTGGAAGCATTGTATTCCAAATTGGAGGAGAAAGGGTTTGCCGCGATAGGCGCTGGACGTTCGGACAGCCTTGCTCTGCCGAGAAAGCAGGAAGTATACGCCATGGTCAGCCGCGTGCGGGGACTGTAGGGGATTTGTCTGACGGGTTGCTTTTTTGGGGGTAAATCGTTATACTGATTATTAGTGATGCAACATCGTTTGATCTGAGAAACAGATGATATTGGTAGTGGATTAGTTTAGGAGGAAATGACTATGAGAAAAGGCATGATCAGGAGGGGAGCAGTATTGCTTTCCATGGCAGCAGGACTGATACTGACAACAGGAACACAGGCAAAGGCAGGCACTTTGGTGGATCCGGTGGTGATCGATTTTCCGGAAGATGCGCATGTTGCAGTCGGTGCGGATCTGAATGATCTGCTGCCGTGTATAAAGGTAAATCAAACTGCATCAAGAGGTGTTTATACAGTTGCGGAAATCCCACAAAAAGACAAAACGGTGGCAGATGATTCGTATGATGATTTTTATGTGCGCAAGCAAAAACTCGGTTCCAGTTACGATGAAACAGTTAAACTCTCGGAAAATCCTGTTGTTGAGAAAGATTACGAGTATTCCGTTCAGTTTTATTACAGAGCAATGGACGGTTATTCTCTGAGTACCTCAGAGGATACAAGCCACGCATTGGTAAATGGTGAGCCTATAAACCAATTATACAAAGCAGGAACGGGTGATGCCTATAGAAAGGCAATCATATTTTTAAGTCCGGCTGATTGGGGCAGTATCAGTTATGATCTTTCTGGCAACAGCGGATATGCCAAGATTGCAAATAAGCCAAGCGGTATCGTGCTGCAGCGTACTTTCAGGGATCTGTCCCGGAATTCTGACAACAAGATTTCCGTCAATGATTCCGTAGCCAATATCACGAAGATCGATCTGGATCAGGATGGTACCCCCGATATTCAGATCAACCTGACCGACACCAGCGGACAGGACGTTCGTTTTCAGAAAGTATCCGGTGCGTCTGTGACGACCGGCACATATGAATTTACGATCCCTGCGTCAGAGATGCCTTATGAAGGAAAGGGTCTTTGCTGCAACAGGAGCGTATATTCAAAGGTTACTGTCAAACTCGGTGCCATCGCTATCGATAATGCCAAGATCTCAGCCATTGCAGAACAAACTTATACCGGCAGCCCTGTTACGCCGGCAGTTACGGTGACGCTGGATGGCAAGGCATTAACAAGCGGCACGGATTATGAAGTTGCTTACAGCAATAATACCAATGAAGGCACTGCGACCGTGACCGTAACAGGTAAGGGCGCTTACAAAGGAACTGTAACAACTACTTTTGTGATAAAGAAATCCGCGCAGCAACAGCAAGGTCAGCAAGGTCAACAACAAGGTCAACAGGGTCAGCAGCAACAGGGTCAACAACAGACCGGCACTACGAATCCGGGAACGGGCACCGGCGATGACACTGTTGAGATCGACAAGATTGTCCTTCCGAAGGTTACGATCAAATCCTGCAAGGCAAAAGCCGGAAAGAAGATCGCTTTGAAGTGGAAGGAAGTGGATGAAGCAGACGGTTATGAGATCGCTTATTCCACGGATAAGAAATTCAAAAAGAGCGTAAAGACAAAGAAGAGCAGCAAGAAATCCATCACCTTAAAGAGCCTGAAAAAAGGAAAGGTATATTATGTTCGTGTGCGTGCCTATGTAAAAGAAGACGGCAAGACCATCACAGGCAAATGGAGTGCTGCAAAGAGAGTTAAGGTAAAGAAATAATCAAGCCGTAAGCAAAGAAACCAAATAACATACGCAGAAGGCATTCACAACAAGCGTGGATGCCTTCTATTAAAATACAGATTCATAATTCTTTCATGGGAGACTATTTCGTGAACAGTAAGCTTCTGAGGGGTATTCAAATAGCATGTGTGCTGGCAGTTTTTCTGGCAGTCTTTTTGCCTGCGCTGAAAAACAAACAGCGATATGATGGATTATCTGCGCAGCGTGATGCGGCGATCGCATCCGCCGGCACTGCAAAGGAAGAAAACGGAAATCATGACGGATTACCTGCCGGCAGTATCGATCAGGCAGATGCCGGAAAAGATGGGACAGCGGGTGATGATAGGTCCTTCGAGGATGTGTCCGACGATATGGCAGCAGGGCTTGTCAGGCCTGTGAATCTGCTCACAAATGATGCGGCAGATCCTGTGGGGATCGACCCTGCGGATATCCGGTTTTCCTGGGAGTATGAGTGGACCTCTGCGGTATCAAAAGCCGGTGATGGGCAAAGCCGGTCATCGGATGCAAGCAGTCCCGCAGCAAATCCCAGTGATACCGTATCCTGGGATCAGAGAGCCTATCAGATTTATGTATATGAGAAAAACAAAGCCGAGGGGGATCCGCTCTGGGACAGCGGAATCGTAAGCGGTGCGCAGACCCTCGGTATCCCATATTCCGGCGAAACGTTATCTTCTTTTACGGCCTATGAGTGGCAGGTGTTCTGCTACGGATCGGATGATCAGTGCTATCTGTCTGACCGGGCAGGTTTTGTGACAGGATATGGCGGTGATCTGGCGACTCCCTTTGAGGGAGCACAGTTGATCACCATGGACGGAGAAGAGAATGTCTACTACGAAGGCATGCCGGTCTATGTGAAAGGATTTACTTCCGGCGAAGAGTCACAGAGTACAGATAAAAAGTTAGCATCTGCTTACTTTTGCGTATCTGCCCTGGGACAGTACGAGGCATATCTGAACGGGGAAAAGATCGGAAAGGATATGCTTGCACCCGGATGGACGGATTATCACGACCGGCTCTTATACAGGGTCTATGATGTGACGGATCTGGTGGACGATAATACCAAAGCGGATATCAAAACCAACCACCTTGCTATCCTTCTCGGTACCGGCTGGTGGGCAGGAAGGAATGCCTTTGGAACCTATGACTATCACAGACCAGCTTTGATCGCGCAGTTGATCCTGCAGTATGAAGATGGCAGCAGGCAGATCATCTCCACGGATGAAACCTGGCATTATGTGAAAGATACCGCCGTGCGGGATGCGGACTTTTTTAACGGGGAAACCTATGACTTGTCCAAACCGGACGCACGAACGTTGTCGCTTATGGATGTGGACGCAGCTGCAGAAAAAGAAGAGCTTACAGAAAAGCCTGTTTTTCTCAGTGATGATTTCCATGGAGTTTATACTGCATACTGCGGACCCGCCGCAGAGCATTTGGAAACTTATGACAGGGATCCGTTAAAGATTACCATCTATAAGGGGACGGATCAGGTTGTCGTTCCCGAAAGTGCAAAGGATTTAGGCAAGATCCATGTCACCGGCGGAGAGTATTTCAAAAATGAAGAAGAGGTAAGGGCACTGCAGGAAAATCCTGTCACCCTTACAAAGGGCGAGACGCTGATCGCCGACCTGGGACAGAATATGACCGGCGTTCCCGAGATCAGGGTCAGCGGACCGGATGGCTGCGAAGTGACGGTGCTGTTTGCGGAAATGCTCAATGACAGCGGGAACCTGGACCGGGGAAATGACGGTCCCATGGGTTCTTTATACAGGGCAAGTTACCGTTCGGCGGAGACTACGGTGAAGTTGATCCTTGGCGACGGAACATACGTAGTCGGTAGTAATGAGAATGAGGACAAAAAAGGAAACGACGATGGAAACAGTGGCGAAAACAGTGGGTTCGTCACCTATGCGCCTTCTCTGTTCTATACCGGATTCCGTTATCTGTCACTAACCGCAACGGAAGATATTTCCGTTTACGGCATCAAGGGTCTCTTTATCGGAAATGCCGCTCCGGAAAGCGGAAGCCTGGAAACCGACAGCGACGATATTAAGAGGTTATATGAGAATGTCAGGTGGAGCCAGCGGAACAACTTCCTGATGGTGGCCACGGACTGTCCCCAGCGGGACGAGCGGCTGGGCTGGATGGGAGACCTTGGATCTTTCGCCGCCACCTCCATGTACAATGCGGATCTTCGGACTTTCTATCAAAAATGGGCGGATGACCTGATGGATGCACAGACACAGGAAGGTGCCTATACTGACACAGTACCGGCGACTATCCATACCGGCGCCGGAAACGGTGGCTGGGCGGATGCGGGGATCCGGATCCCGCTGCAGGTTTATCAGCGCTACGGGGATAAGGCATATCTGGAAAAACTCTATCCTTCCATGAAACAGTATATGGATTATCTGTACGCAGTCAGTGACTTTTCGGCAGGCGGACATATCGGTCCTGCAAATATCTACGGTGACTGGCTCTCGGCGGAAAACACAGATGCTGATTTTCTCTGCGCCCTTTGGTATGGTACGGATGCTGCGACCATGAAAACGATCGCGGAGATTTTAGGCTTGCCGGAAGAGGCAGCGCAGTATGAAGAACTGAAAGCGCAGATCATTGATTTCATTGATCAGAAATATGTCAAAACAAGACTGAACCTTTCCCAGACGGAGATGCTCTTTTTACTGCACTATGATCTCTTAAAAGATGATCCGAGGAGCATGGAAGAAGCGCTCATCTCGTCTGTGGAGACAAACGGTTATAAGGTGATGACAGGATTTGCGGGAACGCCCCTTTTGCTGCCAGTGCTGACGGATATCGGCAGGAGTGATGTGGCTTACCGGGTACTGCTTTGCAGGGAAAATCCTTCCTGGCTCTATTCCGTGGATCAGGGCGCTACCACTATCTGGGAGCGGTACGATTCCTTTACGCTGGAAAAGGGTTTTGCGGATGCGGCCATGAATTCCTTCGATCATTTTAATGAGGGCAGCGTGGCCCAGTGGATGTATGAATCCCTGGCAGGTATCAGCGTGGATCATACGAAGGAGGTTCCGATCCGGATCAGTCCGAAACTCCCCTCGCAGAAGAATATCCAAGATCAGCAAAAGGGAATCCCCGGAAAAGTCAGCGGCTGCTACCGATCTGTGTACGGCAACATCAGCGTTTCGTGGAAACAAAATAGTGACGACCCGACCGAGGCGCGTATAGAAATCACTATCCCGCCGAACACAAAAGCACAGGTAGATCTGCCCTTAAAAGGATGGGAGAGTCAGGTGCTTGCAGGCGGTAGTTATACTTTCTCGGGACAAATCGACTGAGCCGGTTTTGATTTTTTATAATATTTTGGAAAAACCGAAAGATGTGATACAATAGAAAAGACCATGTAATTCAAAGGGGGATCAGGTCGATGGAGAAGAATTATCATATCGGGGTATTGATCGGCAATGTACATACGCAGCATCCCATGGAACTGATCGAAGGCATCTGTGAAGCGGCCAGGGATGAGAACGTCCACGTTACATTTTTCGTGGGCGCACAGGGCAATGCCCTGGATTATTGGAATGGAACGGATAACGAACTTTTCGCATATAATTATCAATATAATTCTTTCTATGATTATTCATTGATCGCAGGGCTTGACGCCATGATCATCTCTTACGGCACGCTCTGCATCTACCTTGACCGGGATGACAGGGATGCCTTTGCCAGCAAATTCCGCTCGGTTCCCCTTGTGATCTTAGAAGAGTATGGTGAGGATTCCTGCGACAGTTTCATGATCAGTGACAACTATAGCGGTATGCATGCGGTCATGGAGCATCTGATGGGTGACCATGGCTATCGGAAGATTCTTTATCTCAGCGGTCCGAAGAACAATACGGATTCCAATGAACGGGAAAAAGCATACCGGGATGTGATGGCAGATTACGGCGCGGAGGTTACGGATTCCATGGTGGAATACGGGGATTATTCCGCGGAGGTGGACGCCCTGGTGGAGCGGCTTTTGGATCAGCATCCGGATGCAGAGGCCATGGTGGCAGCCAATGATGAAATGGCATCGAGCATCTACAGGGTATGTCAAAAGCGCGGGCTGATCGTCGGCAAGGACCTGGCTGTGACGGGCTATGATGATGTGCAGTTTGCCCAGCGCATGGATCCGCCCCTGACCACAGTCAATCAGGATGGTCTGGTCATGGGATACCGGGCCCTGAAGTGTGCGGTGGGACTTTGCAAGGATCCCACGCCGGTGAAGATGAAGATCCCGGCGCAGTTTTTGAACCGCTGTTCCTGCGGCTGCCGGACGGATGTTTCCGATACAGCAGACGGTCTCGAAGAATGCTTTGCCCGCATGGAAGGGGCAGATGAAAAAGAGAGAAAAGAGCTTCTTTCACAGGTGGCAGATATTTCCGCCCGTAATTCTTTTGAAAGCATAGCATCGGAAAAAGATCTTGCAAGTGGGAAAGAATATTATCAGAATCTGATCGATCTGATCGAACGGATAGCCGCAGAAGATCCGGAAAAGGGGGATGAGCAAAATGCCATCGATGAAGCGGTCAGTATCCTGCAGAAACTCTGTGAAAACCAGGGGAACGGCGCCCTTGATTTTTCCGGACTGACCAGAAACTTTCACAGGCTCATGAACTGCTATCTGCAAAAGACGCAGTATACAAAGGCGCAGGCGCTCTATGGTCTGATCCTGCAGGCGTCGGACACCTATCTCCAGTCCTATGTGATGCGCTCCGGGGAAGAGAAGATCAATCTGCTTTTAAACCGCAGCTGGACGGGACCGGCAACGATCCTGTATATGATCGAAAAGGTGGACCAGGAGGAGGCTTTTTATCAGTTAGCACTGGATAACATTATTTCCCAGGGAGCAAAAAGCGCCTATTTATACCTGCTGCCCGAGCCGCTGAATTGCGACCGGAGTTCTGAGTTTACCTGTCCTGAAAAAATGCTCCTGGCAGCGAAATATGCAGACGGACAGATGCAGACCTATGAGAAAAATGCC
>JAFZNL010000210.1 GCA_017550925.1 Lachnospiraceae bacterium
TATACGGACAGGAGTGGAAATAAAAATCGCACTTTCCCGTGAATGCTGATATCGCCTGTCAGATAAGATGAGTCCATGCGATATCGGATCGGAACAAACAAAAGGATCAGAACTATCGCCAGGAGTACTGCAAGTATGATCAAAAGAGTGATCCCTATGATTTTTAAGATACCCAGTAGAATTCCCAGCATACTCCCTACAACCTGCGGAACATCTCCGACTTATCCGCTTCAATCTGCGTTTTGAATATATCTTCTTTGTATTTTTCCCGGAAATGCTCATACAATCTGCCTGACAGATAAGCTGCGCTTTCCCAGCCTTTCGCAATTCCGAGCACCCTCAGATCCTTCTTCGGATATCGTTTCTGTTTCAAAATACCGGCATGTATGATATCGAACTGATCCGGTCCTTCATTCAAACAAACCAGATATATGTCAATCTGACCCACATTCATCCACAGTTTCCTGAGGATCTTCTTTTTTATCGGGGCGATGGCCTCATCAGTCATCAGTTCCTTATAGATCAGCATGAATAGTAACCTTTTTACACACACAAAGGAGAAGACAAGTCTCCTCCCGTTATCGCATCAATAATATTTTCTGCTGCCCCACAGATGGCTCTGCTTTAAGTCCAGATACTGCTGATATCCCTGCTCCAAGATCTGTTTTTCATTGGCAAATTTCAGCAGATGGATCGCTTCGTGATACTTATAATAGCCGGAATCCACGAAAAATTCCTCTCTCTGGGGTTTTGAATAATAACTGTCTGACATCATCAGATACCAGTGAACCGTTTTCTCCACAGTATCCGGTCCGGCTGTAAAGGTATAGGAACTGTCTGAGATATATTTCATGATCGTGGCTTTGGCGCCGCTTTCTTCGAGTACCTCCCTGACAGCGGTATCCTTAAAATCTTCCCCTTCTTCAACGGTCCCCTTCGGCAGTACCCAGCCCTCATATTTATTTCGGATATTCTTGTACAGCAGAAGGATTTTCCCGCGAAAGATCACCAATCCGCCACAGCTTGTTGCACTTGTCATACTCATTTACGTTTCTGATACCTTGTTCACCGCCGAAACGATTTCTTTACTGTCAAATGGTTTGGTGATAAATTCATCGGCTCCAGCTTTAATGCATTCCATCACTTTACTCTTCTGTCCTGCAGCTGTCACCATGATCACTTTTGAATTCTTATCCAGCGCCTTGATCATCTTCAATGCTTCTACGCCATCAAGGACAGGCATTGTAATATCCATTGTCACAACCTCGGGCTTTAATGCCTGAAACTGCTTTACGCCTTCCTGTCCGTCTTTTGCCTCTCCGATGATCTCGTGTCCGCCCTCTTCCAAAATGGAACGGAGCAGTTTTCTTGATGTCCGGGAATCATCCACCATCAAAATCTTCGCCATTGTGTTTCTCCTTATATCATTACTGCTATTTCTGACTGTTTATTTTTTTATCCTATCCTTGCGCCTTTGCGATCAGACAGTTTCCTTATGCCTGCAACTGCTCAACTTCAACCTGTGAATCGATGGCCAGCACAAAATTCAATACCTGCTCTTTGATATGGATCGGGAAAATAATGTACTGATTTCCTCTGATCCGGCAAGGGTTCTCATAATACTGCGGCGGCAGCATATCCACTTCTACGCCGTTATTGGAAAGCTCTGTTGCGAACAGTCCGTTGATACAGTTCATGAATTCTCCGACTGCATCAAGTGCATCCAGATCTACTGCATCGAATTCCTCGCCGCAGAACGGATTTGCGATCATCAGAAGGGCATTTTCCATGCCTGCAAAACCAGCAAAGATCTCATGGTCTCCTCCAAGGGGCTGCATGGCAAAA
The DNA here is from genome assembly GCA_017550925.1 of Lachnospiraceae bacterium. Lineage (GTDB taxonomy): Bacteria > Bacillota > Clostridia > Lachnospirales > Lachnospiraceae > RGIG7926. Next base: position 1,846 of record JAFZNL010000210.1, read on the forward strand.
TTGTCCGCCGTGATCTCGTCTACCAGATATGCTTTGGAAACATATGCGCTGGAACTGATCAGTCTGAGGATCGTGCGGATCGCGATGCCGCAGTGTTTCTTGCCGAGTTCGTTATTCTCCGGCAGAAACAGATCGATCACCCTGTCGATATCTCCACTGACCAGATTGTCCATCTCGCTGGTGGAAAGGCCTTCCATGGACTGATAATGCTTGAGCATTGTATCGATCTCATCTAAGGTCATAAAACCCTTGTCGATCAACGTCTGTACGAATACCATATAGATATTGCCCTGTTTCTTCAAGAGACGTCCTACCTGCTCATCGGTCAGATATCCTTTTTTAACGGCAATGTCACCAAAACGCTTATCCATTACTGCCTGGAGCTGATTGACTTCATCAGCCTGTTCCTGCGTCATCAGTTTTTCCGTTACGGCGATCAGTCCCAATTTGACCCGGACTTCTTTTTCCGCCTCGATCGTCTCATCCAGTTCATCTGCCGTCAAAAAACCTGATGAAACCAGATAATTACCGAAGATCTGATCAAACATGTATCTCATCCCTCCCGTTCATAAAAATATCTACTAAACGATAGTATATAACAATTTGACGCAAAAAGATAGTTTTTTGAATTAATTTTTATACAAAATTGTGCAAAAAAATTCAACTTTACTGCATCATCATACACTTATCAAAGATACGTTTTGCAATAGGAACCGCATATTCGCCGCCGGAACCTGCCCCTTCCACGATGATCGTCACACAAACCTTGGGGTCATCCACCGGTGCAAAGCCCGTAAACCAGGCATGGGAATCTTCTTTTTTGGAGGAAAACTCAGCGGAACCGGTTTCCCCGGCTGCCGTGTAATTGTCGTTTATCAGTTTTGTTGCCGTACCCTGGGTTACCACGGCCTCCATGATCTCCTTCAAAAAATCCGCTTCTTCCACTGTCATCATGACCGTTTCCTGTTTCGGATCATACTTCTTGATCACAGTGCCGCCCACGTTCTCCACATGATCCACCACATAAGGAGTCATGCAGACACCCTTATTTGCAATGGCACAGGTGATCATGTTCAAAAGCAGAGGCGACATCTGTGTATGTCCCTGCCCGATCACCGTCTGCAAAAGGTCATCCATGGTATCGGAATCCTTCAAGGCAAAGCTGGACTGCTTATAAGGAATCTTAGTAGAAAGCGGTTTATCGAACAGCAGTTGGTCGCAGGTTTTGCGCAGACTCCCCACTGCCAGGGAAGTTCCGATATTGGCAAAGGAAGCATTACAGGATTTGGCAAAACTTTTCTTAAAATCCTCGCTCCCGTGATTGCTGCCATGATAACAGTTGATAACACTCCCCTGATAGGAGAATTTCCCATTACAGTTATACCGATATCCGGAAACATCCCCGCCGTTTTCCCGATAATACTCCAGCGCCGTTACGATCTTGAAGGTACTGCCCGGAGGATACATACCCTGGGTGGCGCGGTTCAACAGAATACTCGATTCCTTGTCCTCCACCAGGTCATCCCAGATATCCGCGATCTCATTGGGATCATAATCAGGCTTCGATACCATGGCAAGCACCTTACCGGTGGACGGCTCTGTGATAATGACTGCACCGGAATAAACCCCCAGCGCATCCGATGCCGTCTGCTGCAGTGACAGATCCAGCGTGGTAACCACGTTATCGCCCCAGTCTTTTTTCTCATTCAGCTCATGGGTGATCTTATTGCCCAGGGAATCATGGGAAAAGATCATATTCATGTTCTCAGCATACTCGATTCCGGTCTTGCCCTTGGTGGAATAACCCACCACATGAGAAAAAAGTCTCCCGTATGGATAGAGTCTATTCTCTGTTCCGTCATCTTCCACCTTGGTATAAGCCAGCACATCCATATCCCTGGAATAGATCCTGCCGCGTACATTCCGGTTGGCCAACAGTTCCTGCCTCGGATTGTAATCATTATTGATGGCTTCCTGGGCATCTCTTTTGACATAAACCGCCAGGTTTCCGATCAGCATGAAACAGAGGATTGAAAAGATCACTGCAACAATGATCAGTTCCAGATTTCTCTGTTTCTCAGGCAACGAAATATCATAATCATCATAGAGTTCGTCTTCTGATTCAATTGCATCAATATTCTGTTTTCCGGATTTTTTTGTTTTTTTCACTTCAAAAGTCCTGTATCAATTTCATTCTGTATATTGAACTGTGTTTTGGTCTGTATTTTGATCAAACGTTCAGATTCTGTATTTCTCACACATCGTCCAGCTGCATTTCTTCTGATTCACGGATGCAGAAACATCCCTCCACCACAGCAAAGAGGATCACAGTGGACAAAACGCTGCTGCCTCCGTAACTGACAAAAGGCAGGGTAACACCGGTCAGCGGGATCAGTTTTGTTCCGCCGCCGATGGTCAGGAACACCTGAAAGATATAGGTAATGCCCAGTCCCGCAACCACATATCGGTAAAACGAATCCCGCAGCGTTGCTGCCAGCTTGATCATGGCGAGAAACGAACTGAGACAGACAATGATCAGCAGCATTGCAAAGAAAACGCCCATCTCCTCTGCGATCGCCGAAAAGATGGAGTCTTTTTCCACATAAGGGATGGAAGAAGGATTTCCCTGGTAAATGCCCATGCCGAACCAGCCGCCGGTACCGATGGCAAAGAGCGACTGCGTTACCTGATAACCTGCATCGTCAATATTGGTCCAGGGATCCAGCCATGCCGTCACACGGGTCCGCACATGGGAAAACATCTTATAACCCACAAAGCATCCGCCCGCCCCCGCCAAAAGTCCGGCAAGCAGATAGAAATAATTATGCGTTGCAATAAATACCATACCCAGATAAACCACAAAGAAGATCACCGCACTTCCAAGATCTCTCGAAAGGACCAGGATCAGAACATGGAGCGCCGCACAGACTGCTGACAGGCATACCTGTCCGAAACCTGTGGATTTTGCGAACATCCCTGCTATGAAAAATACAAAGAGGATCTTTACAAATTCAGATGGCTGGAAGGTCACCGAACCGATGGTATAGGAAATATTAGAACCATGAGTGACGGATCCCAAGATATAAACGATCGCCAGCGCGGCTGCACCGAGCCCGCCGTAAACCCAGGTAAGGTCCTTTAAAAACTGCATTTTTTTGATCAGCCAGGGCACAAACAACCCAACGATCATGGATCCTGCAACAATGATAAACTGACGGATGGATTTTTCATAAGAGATCCTGGTCAGGACTACGAAACTAACCGAAAGCATCATACACATATTTCCGGCCAGCAGCCTGTCAGCCTCCGGATAAAGAACACGGAACAAGGCGATGGCTGCAAACAGCAGGATCTCCTGGAATCCGTAGAAAATGATATAGCTGGGTTCTCCTGTCTCCAGGCAGATCGCCGCAAATCCGAGAAAATGCACCATGAACATACAGATTACCTGACGTATATACATGCCGCGGCCCTGTTTTCTGCCGCGTATGATACCAATCAGACATTCTAATGTATAGATTGCCATGAATGCACAAATCACATATTTGGATAAATCTGATATTACATGTGCCATTTATTCAACGCCCTTTAAAAAATGTCCCCTTGTAAAATCTGATAACGCTCTCGGTACCGACCCCTTGGCATCCTGCTCTACGAAAAAGCGCAGGATCTCCTCCGTCTGCGGTCCGTTTTCTACTGTAAAGGATACCATGAATGTTTCCAGCCCCTGCGCCTGCAGTTTCCGGACTTTGTCCATATCCCTGTGTAGAGAAAGGGGTACTGTATTATAAATCGTGTTCTCACATCTGTCGCAATGCAAGATCACCGGGAACCGTTTTCTGATCCTATCCTGCAGCACCAGTGGCAGTGCTGCCTCTCTCTGCCTTTGCGATGAGCTGCCAAGCTCCATCATACAGCTTTTGTTCGTCGTCCGAAGACATTGCGCGGATACCATCACCGGGATATAGCCATAAACCGGCAGGATCATCTGCCCTCCGCTTTCTTTCCATCCATCGCTCTTGATCAGGTCTGCAATCTCATAAGCCATCATCTCCGCACTAATCACATGGGAACTTACAGAGTTTTCTCCCCAGCCCGCCAGCCAGTTTGAGGCCTCTGCAGTCAGCACAGGGATACTGCGGTCGGATATGATCTCCATGCGCTCCCAAAGAGTTTTCGCATCATCTGATTTCAGGCTTTCTTTTTCAATATAAGCCAGGCTTTCCATATTCCCGCAGACTATGCCGTCAAAATACTGCAATGTCTTTTCACTTAACACTTCGGCATATTCTTTGATAACACTCTGTCTCGATACCGCCGGCAGCTGTAAAAAGCATTTTGTTCCTGCATTGTGAACAGGTGTCAGGATATCCGCCACACCTGCAAACAGACCTGGCACCCTGACCAGGTCATAGTTGACCCAGAGCGCAGCCAGTTTTTGATATGTTTCGGTCGGAATTGCCCGCAGCTGCTCAATGCTTCGGATGCTGACGATATAGATGCGGCTGCTTGCATCATTCTCAGCATCATTAGCAGCACCTTTGTCTCTCCTCAGCACCCGGCGTCCATCTGAACGACCGGCAGGTAAAACCCTACCGTTTTCAGCCATTTTTCGGATGGTTCGGAGTGTTTCATCCTCCAGCCTTCGCTTTTTACTCTCCAGGATATTTTGCATCAGCTGCGCCGCAGCCGCCCTGCGCAGTTCATTGAGCTCGCCCACAGGAATAAAAACTTCCGGAAATGCTGCTGCCCCTGCTTCATCAAATCTTACAAACTCTTCCGGCTGCTCCGGGTCATTTTTAATAAAACAGGAAAAATCCTGCATGGCAAAACCGGTCCCGCCCAACTTACGGATCTGTTTTTCCATTTCCTCCGGCGTTGTCGGTCTGTTTTTCGCTTTCTGTACAACTCCTGCTGTCACAGTTGCAGAAAAATGTTTATCCTGCCTTGCAACAGAAAGCTCCAAACGAAGAGGCTTTTCCGGCTCAATATACAAGTTGCCATTCACAGGTACAGGCTCCATCTGCGGAATGCTCACATCCGATGCATCACTGCCTGTATAACCTGCCCGTCCCAGCATGATCATATCCCGCCCGTTATGCCGGTCGAGATAGCCACCAGCCAGGCCGCCGCGATTAAACCGCATCTCCAGCTCATACAGATCTTTTTTTTCGATGGGCGATCTGCCCCCTGCCAGATAACGATCCATATACTTTCTGTACATGGAAGTGACAAAATATACATATTCCGGGGATTTCATCCGTCCTTCGATTTTGAAAGAAGAGATCCCCAGATCCATTAGCTCATAGATCCTCGGCAGCAAACACAGGTCCTTCATGGATAACTGAAATTTCTGTTCTTTATTATTCAGCTGCTTTTCACCGGCATAAACATCCACCGGCAGCCTGCATGCACCGCCACAGCGGCCTCTGTTTCCGCTCCTTGTCCCCATCATAGACGACATCAGGCACTGCCCTGAATAGGCATAGCACATGGCGCCATGGATGAAGACCTCCAATTCCATGCCATTCTTTGCTGCCTCTATGCTAAGCTGCTCCAATTCCTGAAACGACAATTCTCTGGCAGGCACCACCCTGGTAATCCCCAGCTGAAGTAAATGATCAAAACAAAGCGGTCCTGTAAGTGTCATCTGTGTACTTGCATGGATCGGCATATCGGGAAAAACTCTGCGGATCAGGGATGCCACGCCCACATCCGCCACGATCACTCCATCTAACCCCTCTTCATAAAAGGGACGCAAAAAAACGGGAAGCCCGGATAGTTCCTGCTCCCTCGTAATGGTATTGACCGTCAGATACAGTTTTTTATGGTGCAAATGGGCAATGCGGATAGCATGCAGCAGCTCTTCCTCAGAAAAGTTGTCTGCAAAAGCGCGGGCACCATACTGTCTGCCGCCCATATAGACCGCATCCGCTCCGCCGGAAAGCGCAGCATGAAATGCATCCATATTGCCTGCCGGTGCCAATAATTCTGTCATAATCTTATCCTGTCGTAACGAAATCGA
>JAFZNL010000211.1 GCA_017550925.1 Lachnospiraceae bacterium
CATCCGCTTTCTATACAGTTCGATGAACTGTTTGTCAATGGTATCGATCTCATCCCGGAAGGTCAATAGATTTTCTGTGTTTGTATTATGTTCTTCCATTCTCATCATCCTGCCGCAAAACTTGACTTACTACCAAGTCCTGCTTTCTTCATTGCTTTTTTATATGCCGCCAGTTTTGACGAAGGTACTGTCACTGACGCTTTCTTCACACCCTTAAAGGCGTTTTTGCCAAAACTCAGTTTCGTTGATTCGATCCGGATGGATTTCAGTTTCTTGCAGTTTTTAAATCCATTGTCTGCGACCTTGGTCACTTTATAGGTTTTTCCGTCGTACTGGATCGCCGCCGGGATCGTCACATTGGTAATCTTGGAATTCTTTGCCTTCACCTCTGCCTTGCCTCCGGATAAAAGTTTGACGGAAAGATTGCCAAGGGTTACGCTATCGCCCTTGCCGGCTGCTTTTTTCACACTGCATTTATAGGACCTGGGCCAATCCCAAACCCTGTAACTGCCGGTCTTGATCGCTGCCTTTTTGCCCCATCCGTCCTTGATGTTCGTAAAGACGATGGTATTGGATCCCACTTTGGCCGTGCCTGTCATATTGTAGGTATCATATTTCGCGGAAAGCATCCGCAGCTGTACCTCAGCACTATTCTCACCTGTCAGTTTCACCGTTGACAGGTCATCCTGTTTCATGATCAGGCCGAATACCTGATCCTTCGTGATGGGTTTTTTCAATGTAACCGTCACCTGATGGGGTGTGGCAGTCACGCTTTTCACATTAAAAATGTATTTGCCTTTGGAAGCATACGGATTAAACTGGTTACCGTAGATCCGAAGATAGCTTGCCTCGTTATCGGCTACCATATCATAATTGGGAACGTTCATTTGCGAATGAAGGTCAAGCAGCATCATATTTCCGGTCGTAGGATTGACACTGGTTTTACCGATGGATTTTGCAAACTGCTGACCCTTCTTCAAAAAAGTCACGATCCTTGTCAGCAGGGAATAGCGGTTTGTCGCATTCAGCTTATCTGTGCTTGTTAGCTCTAAAAGCTCACCTGTTTCCTTTCGAAGTGCCTGCACGGTAGCGTTGTTCGAGTACTGTACGCTCACTACATTCACCGTAAAGCCGCCGCTTTCTTTTCCACCTTCCTCCGTGACAGTGACCCTGGCTGTTCCCTCATCAACAGCAGTCAGCACACCGTTTTCATCGATGCTTACCACATTTTCATCTCCACTGGTGAAGGTAAACTTCTTCCCCGTTCTCCTGGTCGCATGTTCATACTCATCAATCATATAACTGAAATATGCTTCTTTCAGATCCCAGGTGGTACCAACCTCAATATCCTTCTGTGTCATAAACATATAGGGCACCACTTCGGTTTCACCCGCATATACCCCTCGGTCCGGCACTAGCGCACAGGCCAGTATCAGCGCAGACAACATAAACATTCTTAAAACTCGTTTCATTTCTTGATTCCTCCCCAGCATGATTTTGATTTTATTCCCAAATTTTCGGTTCATGACCTCAATCCTTTATACCGGACATTGCATCCCCCTTGATGCGTTGTATCCGGACGCCCAAAAGCATCGCAAAAATCGGTGTCACAAACAGATTACCGTCATAGAACAATCCTGCTATCAAGTATATAACAATCCCTGTCAGAGTGACAAGAGCGAATACATCATTTTTATCTTTCGTCTTATCGATATTCCATACGCCAAAAACGATCAGCAAAAGCGCCAGCACAGCCCCTGGCAGTCCAATATTCATGATCATTCCCAGATACATGCTGTGGGCATTTTCGATGATCATATCCGGATCTTTGCTGTAAATTGCCTTGCCCACATAATCATCCTGGGCAAAAGCGATCGGGAAGGTATCAAAACCGCTGCCAAATATCCAATATCTCCTGATCCGTGGTATCACCCGCGACCAGATATACACCCTGCCCGACCCAAGATGCTCCAGACCGAAGGCGCTGACATGCTCAATCCTGTCAAGAGTCGTGACCTTTCCGTTCCCGGTGATGTAAAAATAATAATCTCCGTCATACACGAAGGCAAACTCCATACCATCGATTTCGAGCAGCACCGCCGGATTGCCATCCAGTTCCATCTCATCCGTGATCTTCGCCGGACAGTTTGGATCCGCAGAAAAATGCCCGCCTTCACATTTGATCTCATATTCCACATCTTCATACAGAATATGGATCCATTCACCGTCAGCATACATTTCTTCAAGACCCGTATTCGCTGCCTCATCCAGCAGATGCCGGGAAAAACGGCCATGGGTGACCAGATCCGCCCCCACCAGGATCACCATCAGCAGGATCACGACAGACAAAACGATAAACATCGTTTTTTTGCTGCCACTTTTCTTTTTCATAGCAAGAAAAAACAGACAGATGCATACGATGCCAAAAGACAGCTGTGCGCCCCTGGAATAGGTAAAAAACAGCAAAAAGGTCCCTGCCGCAAACAGTCCCGCACTGATCATGCGTTCCTTCTTTATTTCCGAAAACAAAAAGACAGCCAGACACATCCCTGCTGTCATGGACAGATAGACGCCGGCATGATTCGGATTCATAAACGACAAGGCAATGTAGGATTCTGAAAATGGCGTCGACAGACCGCCCATCAGCTGCCGATACTCACCTAAGATCAGTGCCTGCACAAAAGGCCATCGGATGGGATCTATATGCAGCAGTTCCAAAAAGCCGATGCAATATTCTACCAGCATAGATAATTTTAATAGTTTCCAGAACAGTTGCCTACTCTTTTCCCTGCTTTGCAAAACTGCGCAGTATGCGATCAGCAGCACGTAGGTGATTTGTACAAAGATTCCCTGAAAACTGAAATAGTTTCCGTTAACAGACGCCGTTTTATCGATGGAATGGGCAGTACTGAGGATCATCCAGATAATAAGGAGCCCGCCGGTAAGGATTGGAAAAGCATAGGCCCTAAGTGACTGAAGTCTACGTCTTATGACGGTTTTGATCAGTAAAATGATCAGAATCAGAGCGATCAGAAAACCTGCCATGATCAGAACCTGGGATCTTCCCGCGCAGTACAGGTCCTGCTGCAGGGCAATATCGCCATGCCAGTCATAGATCCCAAAGCCACAGTCATATTCCACATATTTGATAACAAAGGGATAGATGATCGTCAGAAGAAATGCCGGAAATAAAAGGCACAGATCAGAAAACTCTGG
>JAFZNL010000212.1 GCA_017550925.1 Lachnospiraceae bacterium
AATTCAAGGAGTTTTGATCCGCGGCTGAGAAAATACTGCCGCCAAAGCGGGATGTCAGTCATCAAATCGCCGCATGATATACGGCGGACCGTGCTGACCAATCTTTATGAGGCAGGAATGCCCTTAAAGAAGATCCAGGAATACGCCGGGCACAGTTCACTCAAGCAGACGATGGATTATATCCGCATCTCCGATGAGGATCTGGATATGTCACAGTATCTTTCCACGCTGTCTGCAGAGATGCCGGAGAAGGTGATCGAGTTTCGGAAAAACGCTTAAACCCCAGTGTTTATGCGCCTCTCCGGGCTGTTGAACACCGTTGAACACGGTTTTTTGCGCATAAAGAGAGCCGAAAACCCAGCATTATAACAAAGTTTTCGGCCTCCAAAAAGACGCGTGCGCGAAAGGATTCGAACCCTCGACCTTCTGGTCCGTAGCCAGACGCTCTATCCAGCTGAGCTACGCGCACATTTATGTTATTGCATTACCTGCAACAAACGCTATTTTACAACGGATATGTTTCCCTGTCAAGAGATTTCTCTTATAACTTTTCCTTGCTATTCACAGTAACTCCCCATTCCTCTCGCATCCTCGTGCTTCGCACTCTACTGTCACTACGTGACTGGATGCTCTATGCTTGTGGTGTTCCTGCTTCGCAGTCACGATATGGATTAACAGCCAGTCTCTTACGTGCAAGCACGTCGATCCCGTCTGTTAATCCATATCGACTGTGAATAGCCACATCTGTTTAGTCATCCTGTACGTTTCTCGGTTTTTCACCGTCCGCATGCCAGCGAAGATAAGCATTGATGAACTTATCCAGCGCGCCGTCCAGCACTGCGTCTGCATTGCTGTTTTCCTCGCCGGTCCGAAGATCCTTGACCAGTTTGTAGGGCTGCAGGAAGTAGGAGCGGATCTGGGAACCCCATGCGATATCCTTGAGCTGTCCCTGGATATCGGAAAGCTTTTCGGCATGGGCTTCCTGCTTGAGCATGTAGAGTTTTGCCTTCAGCATCTGCATGGCCTTGTCCTTGTTCTGGAACTGGCTTCGCTCGTTCTGACACTGTACCACGATACCGGTGGGCAGATGGGTGATACGGATGGCAGATGATGTTTTGTTGATATGCTGTCCGCCGGCGCCACTGCTTCGGTAAGTATCAATACGCAGGTCTTTATCTTCAATCTCGATATCCGGTGCATCTTCCAGCTCCGGCATTACGTCCAGGGATACAAAGGAAGTCTGCCTTTTTCCCTGTGCATTGAAAGGTGAGATCCGCACTAAGCGATGGATACCTTTTTCTGATTTCAGAAGGCCGAAGGCATTGGTACCGTTCACCTGGAAGGTAACGGATTTGATCCCGGCTTCTTCACCTTCAAGGAAATCCAGTTCCTCCACAGCAAAGCCTTTCCGCTCAGCCCAGTGGGTGTACATACGGTACAGCATGCTGCACCAGTCGCAGCTCTCGGTACCGCCGGCACCTGCATTGAGTCGCAGGATCGCATTGTTGGCATCATATTCTTCGGAAAGGAGTTTTTTCATGCGGATGTTTTCAATCTTGTCTACCAGGTCCGCAAACTCATTTTTCGCTTCTTCTGCGATCTCCGGATCTTCTGCTTCATTTCCCATCTCGATCAGTGTCTCGATGTCTTCATACTGCTGGGTCAGATCGGAGGCTGCTGCCACGTCGTCTTTTAACTCTTTTAAGAGCTTGGTCTTTTTCTGCGCAGCATCTGCATCGTTCCAGAAATCCGGTGCTTCCATCTCGCGCTCGAGCTCTTCGATGCGCTGGGATTTGGAAACCACGTCAAGGGAAGCCTTCGCTTCCGCAAGGGCTTCCTGGGTGTTGGCTAGATCAATTTTTAACTGGTCAAGTTCTACCATTTTGTTTTCCTTTATGAATTCGCAGCTACCCTGCCGTGACAGTTCTTGTATTTCTTACCGCTACCGCAAGGACAGGGGGAATTGGGATAAATCTTAGCATTCTCACGGCGGACGGGACCTCTCTGGACGGTATCATCCTTGTTGGTTCCGGTCACCTTGGCAACTTCTTCCCTTTCCACCTTCTGTTCGATCTTGACGCGGAACAGGAGTCTTATGGTATCTTCACGAATGGCATCCGTCATCTCATCGAACATGTCATAACCGGCCATCTTGTATTCCACAAGGGGATCACGCTGTCCGTAGGACTGCAGGCCAACGCCCTGGCGCAGCTGGTCCATATCGTCGATATGCGCCATCCACTTCCGGTCAATGACTTTCAGCAGGATCACGCGCTCCACTTCACGGATCGCTTCCGGCGTCGGGAATTCCATCTCTTTGCTTTCGTAGAGTTTCACTGCCTGCTCTTTGAGCATATGCTTAAACTCATTTTTCTTGATATCCTTCACATCTGGATGAATGACTGCCTGGATCGGGATAATGGGAATCAGGAGCTGATTCAGCTCAGCAAGATCCCAGTCTTCACTCTTTTTATCATCAGAGATACAGGTATCAATGGAAGTTTCTACTGTATCCGCGATCATCTTGTAGATCACGTCCCGCATGCTCTCGCCATCTAATACCCTGCGGCGCTCAGCATAAATGATCTCTCGCTGTTCATTCATAACCTGATCATACTCCAGCAGGTTTTTACGAATACCGAAGTTGTTGAACTCGATCTTTTCCTGCGCTTTTTCGATGGCGCTGGAGAGCATCTTGTGTTCGATCTGCTCATTCTCGGCCAC
>JAFZNL010000213.1 GCA_017550925.1 Lachnospiraceae bacterium
GGCATGAAGTTTTATGAAAGAGCCGGGTTTTCAGAAAAGATGAAAACTATTGAAATGTATCTGTAATCATCCGGTGATCTCGTTTAATGCATTTAAAACCCGCTTTTTATCCTGACTCCACTTCGGTGCGATCAGGATTTTTTTTGCGCCGTCGCCGGTCATCCGATGGATCACGATATCTTCGGGAAGAACGGCAAGGCAGTCCCCTATGAGGCTGATGTATTCCTCCATGGTCAGGCAGGAAAAATTCCCAGCCCGGTATTCATCCGCAAGATCCGTGCCTTCGAGCACATGCAAAAGCTGTAGCTTGATACCGTCAGCGCCGCTCTCTCCCACATAACGCACGGTCTCGAGCATCTCTTCCCTGGTCTCTCCCGGCAGTCCTAAGATCACATGGACGATGGTTTCAAGGTTTCGTTCTTTCAGCGCTGCGATCGCTTTGTCATAAACATCCAAGGGATAGCCGCGCCGGATATAGGCAGCGGTTTTTTCATGGATAGTCTGCAGTCCGAGTTCCACCCATACCGGCTTTATGCGATTGCATTCTTCTAACAGATCCAGAACTACTCCGGAAAGACAGTCCGGTCTGGTAGCGATAGAAAGGATCTCGATATCGGGATGGGAAAGGGCCTGCTGATATTTTCCACGCAGAACATCTATGGGGGCATAGGTATTTGTAAAGGCCTGAAAGTAGGCGATATAACCCACTTCTTCTTTGGGAAGTTTACTGCGGACCCGCTCTTTGCCACGCTCGATCTGCTCTGTGATAGAAAGGTTTGGATCTTCTGCAAAATCCCCGGAACCGCTTCCGGAGCAGAAAATGCAGCCGCGGTCAGACAAGGTACCATCTCTGTTCGGGCAGGTAAAGCCGGCATTGATGGAAACCTTGTACATTTTTTTTCCGTATTTTTCTTTTAAATAAGTGCTGAGCGTTCTCTGTTTCATGATGGCAAAAGTGTATCGGATCGGGAAGGATTGGTTGATAAGGCTGCCCTGCTTTGGGCGTCCTCATCATAGCATATTGCAAGGTTGATGAAAAGGGTGCTATCATAAAGAGATACTGGTAATATATTATATGTGACAGGAGAACAGCTATGCAATTCGGAATGCCCACGCTGATCGAAAACCGGACGCTACAGGATAATGTGGATCTCTGTAAAGATTTGGGTCTGAAGTTCATAGAATTAAATATGAATTTTCCGGAGTATCAGGTGGATCAGTTAGAGCAGACTGATGAGCTGATCAGTATGGCGGAAAAAGCAGGGATCTATTATACCCTGCACCTGGATGAAAATCTGAATGTTGCGGACTTTAACTATCTGGTAACAGATGCCTATTTGGAGACAGTCAGACGATCGGTGGAAGTGATGAAAAAACTTCTTCCCCTGCGTGATGCATACGGGGACAGCACCCAGCCGCTGACCCTGAATATGCATATGCATCATGGGATCTATATCACCCTGCCGGACCGTAAAGTCCAGATGTATGACAGGGATTTTGATACCTATATGGCATCCTTCGCAAAGTTCCGCTCTCTGTGTGAAGAATGGATCGGTGGCAGCGACCTGATGATCGCCGTGGAAAACACGGACGGTTTCCGGGAGTATGAGAAAAAAGCCATCGACTACCTTCTCGAAAGTCCCGTGTTCGGCCTGACCTGGGATATCGGGCATTCCAAGGCAACCGGGGAAAAAGATGTTCCCTTTATCACAGACCATCAGGAGCATCTGATCCATTTTCATATCCATGACGGATCGGAGATACCACCGAAAAACCACCTGGCGCTGGGAGATGGCGAGATCGATCTTAAATCCCGGCTTGATCTGGCTAAAAAAAGGAACGCTCGCTGCGTACTGGAAACCAAGACCATAGCGGCGCTGAAGACTTCGGTGGAGTGGCTGAAGGATAAGCTATGAAAAAATATGCGCTGTATGTACTAATCATCACACTCATACTGAATCTGCTGGGCTTTCTGCAGTTTTTCTGTGATCTGTACTCCAAAACGGTTTACGGATATCTTGCGGACGCCTTCGGATTTCTATGGTCCAAAGTGCCCCTTCCCATGGGCGAGATCCTGATGTATCTGGGTGCATTACTGCTGGTACTTTTGGTAGTCTTTTCCCTGCTTTTCATTTTTCTTCAAAAACGAAAAGGCTATGTGACGTTTGCGACTACCTATATTAAGTGCATCATCTGTATCACTGCCACAGTCCTGCTCCTTTATACCCTGAACTGGTCCCTTCCCCTGCGGGGCAGCGTGCTGGGAGAAGGAAAGGTGACGGAGCGGGAATATACCCTGGCAGAATACGAGATCCTGCGAAATTTCATCACGCAGAACATGAATGAGGCCGTGCATGAAGTAGAGCGGGATGCAGATGGCAATATCGTTTTGTTAGACAGAAAAGAGGCTCAGGAAAAAATCGTCGCATCCATGAAGGCCCTTGCCGCGGAATACCCCCGGCTGAAAGGATATTATCCTCCCATGAAAGAGGCCCTTTGTTCAGATGTGCTTGACTGGATGGATATCGGCGGCTATACCTATCCCTATACCCTGGAAGTCACCTGCAATAAGTACATCAATGACCTGTACTATCCGGCGCTCTTTGCACATGAGTCCTCCCATCATCAGGGATTTTACCGGGAAAGCGAAGCAAATTTCATAGAGTTTTTAGCCTGCGTGAAAAGTGATGATCCGCGGATACGGCTTGCAGGATATCTTTATACCTACAATTATGTGGATAATGCTTACCAGTCAAAACTCATGGAAGCCTATAATACGGATGATGCCATTGCCAGATATGACAGCCAGATCAAGGTTGACCCGCAGGTTGGCATCGATCAGGCATACGCAAGAAAGTTAGCAATTGCTAACTACGAGAAAGACGAGCACCCCCTTGAGCAGTATTCCGAGACAGCGGAAAAAGTGGCGGATAAGGGGTGGAGCACCCAGGAACGGATCCTGCAGGAAGATAACTATGATGGGGTAGTGCCGCTGTTGCTGCATTATTTTCATGATAACTAGATGAAGGAGTTTTAAATGCAATTCAATAAACTGATGAAAGCAGTACTTCTATTATTGCCGGTTTTTATTTTTCTTATGGGTTGTGGTAATACCAAAGCGGGCAGTGATATAACCGATGGACTCATCTATGATGAAAACGATAATACATGGAGCTCCGGAAAAGAAGATTTTCAGCCCCTTGTTGCTGTCATGAAAAGGGAATGTTCCAAGTCTGATGAGATCAAAGGGACCTATCTTTTGGCAACTGATGATGAGGTGATATTTATCGGCGGAATCGGTAGTGTGGAAACGGATGGAAAGACAAAGGTGAACGCCTATACCACTTATGAGATCGGTTCAGTTACCAAGACTTTTACAGCAACAGCGGTGCTTAAGCTCATTGAAGAAGGAAAGATAAGGCTTGATGATAAAGTTACGGATTATTTCCCTGAATATGAGAAGGCAAAGGACATAACCATCTATCACCTGCTCCATATGCAATCCGGAATTGTGCGTGAGTTTATACCGGATGACACCTATCAGGCAGATATTGAGGTATGGAAAAAGTATTATAACGACGGATACTCTGATGAACAGATGCTGGAGATGTTGTATGAGCAGGACCTTTTGTTTGAACCGGGAAGTGAGAATTTTTACAGCAATGTAAATTACTCTCTGCTTACCATGATCATTGAAAAGGTCACGGGTTTGTCTTATGGTGAATACATAAAAAAGAACATTTTTGAGCCCTGTGGTATGGACCATTCAAGTTCTATGACCTTTGGGGATGTTACAAGCGTTCCCGAGCCTGTACCGGAAGGGTATTATCCTTTTGATGTTACGGAAATTGTTCCTACCGGTTACATTAACACGCCTAATTCCTGGCGGGGAACGGGAGATATCCATTCCTGTGCATCTGATATGCTGGCTTTTGACAGAGCGCTTTTGGGTGAAAAGATCATAAACAGTGATTCCCTTAAAACTATGTTTGATATGGATAAAGGTTATGGTTGTGGGTGGCAGACTTTTTCCCGGCCGGGTTTCGATGGCCTGTATTATCATCCGGGTGGGACACCGTCATATATAGCAGCGAATATGTGCTATACCGGTACTTCCTATGGGAATATCTATTTCATATACTTAAAACCCACGGTTTTGGGTGGAGAGAGTGACGGAGAATGCATCGAGAATCTGTTTACCGTACTAAAACTGAACGTATTGTGACAAAACTGTAACACAATTCCTGTCGTATATATGCTATGATGCCGATAAAGTAATTCAATCAGACAGATCAGGTGACAGCAATGAAGATTTTCTTACTGGAAGACGATACGGGAATTTCCATGGGACTGAAGTATTCTCTGGAAAAAGAGGGCTATGAGGTAACCCATGCCGCCAGCGTAAAAGAAGCAAATGATATGTTTCAAAAGGATACCTTCGCCCTTGCCATTCTCGATATCAATCTGCCGGACGGCAGCGGCATCGATGTATGCAAAAAGATCAAGGAGACGGAAGACGTGCCGGTGATCTTCCTGACTGCTTATGATGATGAGGTCAATGTGGTCATGGGCTTAGAGATCGGCGCGGATGATTATATCTGCAAACCCTTCCGCGTCAAGGAATTGATGGCCCGGATCAAAACTGTCCTACGCCGCGCGGGAAAAACCCAGATGGCAGTATCTGATCCGGAGATCCATATAGGCAATGTTGTGATCCGCCTAAACGAGGCAAAAGTCCTGAAGATGCCGGATCAGGATGGCGGGAAAATAACGGATTTAGAGCTGACTGCCATGGAATATAAGCTTCTTCTGGTTTTGTGCCAAAACCGGGGGAAAGTCCTTTCCCGCAGTCAGATCTTAGAGGAAATGTGGGATGTCCGGGGTGATTTTGTAAATGACAATACGCTGACCGTTTATATCAAGAGATTGCGTGATAAGATTGAGGATGATCCGGCAAACCCTACCGTGATCAAGACGGTGAGAGGGCTTGGATATTTGGTGAACTAAGCTATGGATTTTGATGAGTAAAATGGATTGATTACGAAAGAATAAAAAAGTGTCGGAGAACCGGTGTTATAAAAGAAAAAAAGGATAAGAACATGATCAACCAAGACTTGAAGAAAATGACGATCCTACAGTTTGCACTCACGTTTGTTTTTACAGTGAGTGCAATCTTTCTGTTTGATAAAAAAGTTGCCCTATGCTTACTTTTGCAGGGATGCCTGCTTTCGGGGATCTTTTTTTATTTTACAAAGAAACGATACCGGGATATTGAACGGATCAATGAAAGGCTGGTCCGGATCTTAGGCGGCGAAGTGGATCTGGAGGTTTGGGATAACGAAGAAGGAGAGCTTTCGATCCTGCGGAGCAATGTGGGAAAGACCTGCAGCATTCTGATCTCCCAGCGGGAACGGCTGAAAAAAGAAAAACAGTTTTTGGCGGATTTTATCGCAGATGTCAGTCATCAGTTAAAGACACCCATGACGTCCATGATGGTAATGAACGATCTGCTTGAGGGAGAAGAGGATCCGGAAAAACAAAGGGAGTTCATACAGACCCAGTCGGAGCAGCTTTCCAAAATGAACTGGCTGATCCAGACACTGCTGACCATGTCGAAGCTGGATACGGATTCCATTTTGATGAAAGAAGAAAAGGTCGAGCTCTCACAGCTGATCAAAGAAGTAACAGATCCATTCATGGTGCTGATGGATCTTAAAAACATTACCCTAGTTGATGAGACGAAGGATATGCAGGTCAAGTGCGATAAAAACTGGTCGGTGGAAGCGATCCGCAATATTGTGAAAAACTGTATCGAGCATACCGATGAGGGTGGGTCCCTTGCCATCACGTCTGAGGATACGAATATCTATTCTGCGATTAAGGTCAGGGATACCGGCAGCGGCATCGACCCGGAGGACCTGCAGCATATCTTTGAGCGGTTTTACCGCGGCAAGACCACCGGCAAGGAAAGCGTCGGGATTGGTCTTGCCCTTTCAAAGAGCATCATGGATAAACAACATGGCAGGATCTTAGTTACCAGCGAGCCCGGGAAGGGAAGCACTTTTGAGGTCCGGTTTTATAAAACAATTATCTAGGTGACAAAACTGTAATGAAATATTCACCGGATCGTAAGGTTGGAAGCTTATGATGGTATTGTCGCAAGATACAAAACCGTGTCCGGCCGGCACAAGGATGGTTTTGATCTTGGGATGGATCACTGAACAAATTGCAACCTGTGTTGCAGTTTTGAAGGAAGGAAAATACCATGAACATACTTGAGATCAAAAATCTATGCAAAACATATGGTAAAGAAGAAA
>JAFZNL010000214.1 GCA_017550925.1 Lachnospiraceae bacterium
ACTCAGCAAGTTTGGCAAGGATCTGTTTTTCTCTTCTTTCATATGATTCAAATTTTGCCATTTTCTTTTCCTTTCTTGAATTATCAATAAATGTTCAAAATTATGGGATCAAAAAACTAATCCTGCCAACGATTACTCTTTACGAGGATCGATAAATCTGACAGCGTCAGCTACACGGCCATACTGTCCGGAAGCTTTCTCTACTGCAGTTGCTGCATCATCACCGGCTTTGATGAAGTCCATCATCTTACCGAAGTTGATATACTTGTAACCGATGATCTCATCATCCTCATCCAAAGCAAGCTGGGTGATATATCCGTCGGTCAGCTCAAGGTATCTCGGTCCTTTTTCCAGTGTACCGTAGGTTGTACCAACCATGGATCTTGCGCCCTTACCAAGGTCTTCAAGACCTGCACCGATCTGCAGACCGTCTTCGGAGAATGCGCTCTGTGTACGACCGTAAACGATCTGAAGGAAGAGCTCTCTCATAGCGGTGTTGATCGCATCACATACAAGGTCGGTGTTCAGTGCTTCAAGAACAGTCAGACCCGGAGGGATCTCGGATGCCATAGCTGCGGAATGAGTCATACCTGAGCAGCCGATAGTCTCAACCAAAGCTTCCTGGATGATACCGTCCTTTACGTTCAAAGACAGCTTGCAGCATCCCTGCTGAGGAGCACACCAGCCGATACCATGGGTATAACCGGAAATGTCTTTCACTTCCTTAGCCTTTACCCACTTTGCTTCCTCCGGGATCGGAGCTGCGCCGTGACGAGCGCCCTGATGTACCGGACACATAGCTTTCACTTCTGTTGAATAAATCATGTAATAGACCTCCTTTGAGAATTTATATGATCTGTTTCAGAACAAACTAAAACAATCCGTCTGATACAGAATTATACATTCTAAACGCGCTTTTGTACAGAAAAAATTGAGTTCTGATACGGATTTCTTTTCTATGTATTTATAAATCCATTTCCGGACTTATTTCTTAATCTTTACCTTCTTTACCTTACTCCACTTTCCGTAAACAAAACCGCCACCGGATTTTTTGTTATAGGCCCGGACTTTGATATAATAGGTCTTGTTCTTTTTCAGTTTTTTCAGGGTATAGGTGGTTTTTGTAGTTGTCTTAGCCTTTTTCCCTTTTTTGAATTTCTTGTCAGTCGCATACCAGATCTGATATCCGTCTGCCTTTGCGTTTTTCAGTTTCAGTTTCACGCTGCGCTTAGCCACATTCTTCGCGGATTTGATCACAGCCTTTGCAGGTGCCTTGGCTGCTGTTTGCGTATCCCCGGACCCTGCCGGATCATTACCGCTCCCGGTCGCTGCCGGATCACTACCGCTGCCGGTCTGCGACCCGGTATTGCCCTGCGCAGACCCGCCCGCCGGTGATGTGATATCACTGCTGCCGGAACCAGGTGCATCATCCGCATATACGATCTGGGCCGAATCAGGGAAGGCGTTCTTGCCCACCGTCACCTGATCCCTGTTTGCCTTGATGGTCACTTTTTTCAGGTTGCTGCAGTTCCAGAAAGCATAACCCTCTATATTTCTGATCCCGCTGCCAATGGTCACTTCCGTCAGGGAGGTGCAATTGAAAAATGCATATTTGCTGATGGTGGTAACGCCGTTTCCGATGGATGCCTTTGCCAGTTTTGACTGGTCCGCCCTATCCTTTGAGACTCCGAAAGCATATTCTCCGATCTGTGTCACGGTATCGGGTATACTCAGTTCCTTCAGGTTCACGCAGGACCAGAAGGCATATTTTCCGATATCCGTAAGCGTATCCGGGAAAATGATCTTTTCCAGTGCCGTTCTGGTTCCAAAGGCAAAGGAATCCGCCTTGATCCCCCGAACGGTCACACCCCCGACTTTCTCCGGGATCTCAGCAACGCTGACATCGTAGACATCCCATTTGGTGATGTAGCCGTCTGCATCCACGATATAGTAAGTGGGGCTGTCCACGCCGCCGCTGCCGCCGTTTCCGCCGCCACCGCCGCCTGATGTACCCTTGGGTATCACAACAGGCTCCGTGATCTCTTTCGTGCCCGCCGCATCGGAAAACATCTTGCCGCACCTTGTGCAGGTATAATAAGGCTGATAGCCGTCCTCATCCTGCGTCGCTTTTTTCCCTTCCGTCTTTTCCAGCAGGTGTCCTGCTTTCCTGGTCACATCGCCGGGGATCAGTTCTGTTTTTCCGGAGAGCGATGCAAAATACCTGCCGCAGACTGTGCAGCGGTAATAAGCCGCATTGCCATCAGCTGTGCAGGTGGGATCTTTTGCCTCCACCTTCTGCAGGGTATGTTTTCCTGTCTCATCGCAGGTGCAGGAATCTGTATCACTCGGATCGATCCATACCTTTCCGCCGCTGCCGATCCACTTCGCATACAAGGTTACATTTCCGTTAAGCCTTACGGTGCTGTAGGGCGTGATCTGTTTTCCTCTTCCGCTCTTATCCGTATACCAGCCGCCAAAGGTGTAGCCGGTTTTTGCCGGTACCGGAAGGATCCCGTAATAAGCTCCTTCATATACCTTTTTGGATGCCGTAGAAACCGTTCCGCCTGTGGCATCAAAGGCGATCAGACAATCTGACACATCTGCTGCCGCCTCGGGCGTCACGGGCACATACCAGGCCAGGTAATACTCCTTATCGTTCATGGTATGGTGATACAGACCGGTGGATGCCGTAAAGGTATATGTCTCCAGAGCCACATCCGGATTGCCGTTCCAGGTATCGATCTCGATCTCGTCGTTTACCGCATCATAGCGCACCGCGATCACCATGGCATAATGGCCATAGTTGAAATGGATCAGGTCGCCCTTTTTCAGTTCGTAGGTGCCGCCTTTTTTTGCATAGACCGTGGTGTCCCAGGTGTGGGATAACTGATGCTTATAAGCAAAGACATCCATGACCTCATCCGGCGTTCCCGCCAGAGCATAAGCCCACTGGCAGAAAATGCCGCACCAGCCGCCCCAGCGGTAATATCCGTAGTTGTCAGGATGCCAGAGCCAGTCCGGTGAATTCTTGAAATAATTCATCTCACAGTACTCGCCGTCACCGGACAGATTCTCTCCGCCCAGTTCCTCAAAACTGTCGCCCTCATGGTAACCTTCCTGGGAGGCTGCGATAGCCATTGCGTCCGTGACAAAATCCCCGGTTAATTTCACATTCATCAGGTTCTGATAGTAGGTACTGTTTTTATAAGGCCGGCTGAAATCCGGGCTGGCAGCCGGCGTTCCGCCGAAGGCATAGGAATCACAGCGGATCGAGCCAAGATTTCCCGTTTCTTCCGTACCTGCTACGCTGATGTCTGTCAGCTGGTCACAGCCGCTGAAGGCATATTGTCCCACATAGGTAAGGGACGCAGGCAGCGTGATGCTTTCTAAGGAATGGCAGGAGGAAAAAGCATTGTCACCCACAGCGGTGATGCCCTCCGGCAGGATCACAAATTTGATATTCTGGTTGCTGCGTCCCACGGTATTTCCGATGGCTTTTACTGCCACGCCATCGATGACGGAAGGGATCTGACCGCCCTTCCAGTCACTCGAAACAGAAAGGATGGTTCCGCTCTCTTTATCAAAAGTCCACTGGGCGCCATCGATCACATAGGCTATGCTGCTCTGGCCTGATGTGTCATTTTTATCCCCTTTTACGGTCACGGGGATATAAACGCTGAAGGGTGCATCCGGTCCCCGGACTTCGATGACGGCGCTTCCCTCTGCAATGCCTTTGATCTCGCCGTCGGAATCCACCGTTACGATATCCGTATCCGAACTTCTCCATGACAGTACCAGACGGTCTGACTGGGCCGGCGTCAGGATCACTGAAAGCTGGCGTTTCCCTTTGACGGAAACTGTGATGTTTTCTCCCACCGGAGTGATGGATGTGACCGCCCCGGTAGCTTTCTTGTAATGCGCATAAAGTGTCTGGTTTCCGGTCAGTTTATAGGTCTGATAAGGCAGCACTTTTTCTCCGCCGCTTGCCGAAGTATACCAACCGTCAAAAAGATAGCCTCCCCGCTGTGCATCCGGAAGGGCACCATAAACCGCACCTTCTGCAATGACTTTTGTCCCATAGGAAACGGTTCCTTCCCCAGGATCCAGTGTCAGTGTGTGCGTTGTTACGGATGAAAAATCAGGGCAGTATACGGACCGGATCTTGTAATCATCCGAATCCTCCCCTAAGTCCTCCCAGGCATTTGTTTCTTCATCAAACATGGACAGGGCCTTGCCGGAACTTTTCTGGTATCTGACCAGTTCCTTTCCCACATTCCGGTTAGGATGATTTCCGTTGATGATACGGATATCCACATACTCACCGTTTTCCGTGATCTGGCCGATCATCGCCACATGGCTTTTTCCCACGCCGATGATATCCCCGGCCTGAGGCATATAAGTCCCACCTGCAAATTTCAGCTTATCCCAGGTATAATACTTACTGGAAACATCCAGCGGGATCCCGGCCATGGCATAGGCCCACTGGGTAAAAGCATAGCACCAGGTGGTGCCGTCAATGCCGTGGAATTTTCCAGCCTCGGAAAAATGCCCCCACTCCCAGTAGGAAGCCTGGGCCGGCACCCGATAGGCTTTGGTGTTCATGCCGCCCACATAATAGGGCGAAAAGCCTTCCCTGTAATCAAGCTGGGAATCATAAACATTTAAAATATTTTGCCGCCAGTCATCTGTGAGCTGAACTTCCTGCAGGGCTTTATGCCATTTCGTTCCCTTATAGGAATCATCAAAGTCCAGGCCGTACAGCGCCCTGCCCACATTTTTAAAAGCATACCAGCTGATGTTTCCTTCCCCGGAAGCAAAATCATCATCACTGCCCCGCGGATCTGTTGCGATACACTGTTCTTTAAAATCATAGTTTTCAAAAAGGATCTCTTCAAGGCTGTCGCAGCCGCTGAAGATATAACCGCCCAGCCTCTTTACATTTTTCGGAATGGTGATACTTTCCAGGGCTGAGCAGCCTGAAAAGGTTCCGTTAGCGCTGTCCATCTCATAGATGCTGTCGTCATCACTTGAATATACGGCGCCCTTGATCTCCGTGATCCCTTCGCTCAAATGGATATATTTCAGGGATCTGCAGTTTGAAAAAGCCCCTGCCCCCAGCTCGGTAATGGTATCCGGCATAGTCAGCGCCGTAAGGTTATAACAGTTTGCAAAAGCTTCTTTGCCGATAGCCTTTACGCTTGCAGAGTTGATGGTTGCCGGAATGGAGATCTGTGTCAGGCTCTTGTCTTTCACCCCGGTAATGGTCCCGGTGGATGCATCAAAATTGAACTTGCTTGCTGCTGTTTCGCTGATGGCAGGAAACTCCTGCTGCCGCTTTTCAATCTTTGCCTGCTCTGTCTCTTTCTCCTCTTTGGAAACCTCATGTACCCAGTCAGGATCCACATTCCCTTTTCCCTTGACATAAGCCGAGGCAGGGTTCTGGTCCGGCCAGTCCTTCACATCTTCTGTGATGGCAATGTCGGTGGGAATAGCATTATGGATCTTGCTGCTTCCCCGGATTCTTCCATCTCGCCGCCCGAATTCTCTTTATACACGTAGGCTGTGTTGTCCCGCGCGGTGCTCAGGGCGTCCA
>JAFZNL010000215.1 GCA_017550925.1 Lachnospiraceae bacterium
CGGCAAATATGAAGTGGTGGATGCGCTGAAAACAGCCTATAAATTGGACATTTCCCTTTACTATGGAGATACCAGAGTCCTGACCACCATCACGGATGAAAACGGCAGACGCCTGGTGGGAGAACAGGCACCGCAGCAGGCGGTTTATTGGGCGTTGGAGAGAAACCGTGAGTTTTTTGTTAAAAGCATTCAGATCGGCGCCAGATATTATTATGGCTATTATATTCCGATGCTGTCCCGGGACGGATCAGTGGTGGGTATGGCATTTGCGGGACGGCCGGTAGAAGAAGTGCACAGGGTGATGCGAAATGCGGTGGCGAAGGCTCTTGTGATCTCTCTCCTTGCCATTGTCATCACGCTTCTCGTTTGCCTGAATGCGAACCGTCATATCACAACTGCGCTGCATGCGATCCAGAAATACTTGGGACTCCTGGCCGGCGGCAATTTTGATATGCAGATGCCTGTCAGTGTTTCCCGCAGGGAGGATGAAATCGGCGACATGGGACGGTATGCCGTGGAGGTTTGCGACGCCCTGGAAAAGAAGATTACCACGGATCCCCTGACCGGACTTTTGAACCGCCGTGCCTGCAATCAGCAGCTGGAAAAAATGTTAGCACATGTGAACCGGGATGAGACGGCCAGAATGACCGTGACCATCGGTGATATCGATTATTTCAAAAGCGTCAATGATACCTACGGGCATGAATGCGGTGATATCGTTTTGAAAACCGTTTCCGATATCCTGGCCGAGGGCATGAAAGATAAAGGCATCGTAGCCCGTTGGGGCGGGGAGGAATTCCTGGTGGTTTATTCCTGCCATATCGACGATATGCTGGAAGACCTGAACGAAATGGTATGGCGGATCCGCAGTTATAAATTCGATTATGAAGGTTTTGAACCCTTTTATATCACCATGTCCTTTGGGGTGAACGGAAGGGTTTGGGACAAGACTCAGGATGAAGTCATCAAAGAAGCGGACGAGTGCCTGTACTACGGTAAGGAAACCGGCAGGAACAAGATCGTCTGTACCGATGGCAGGGTGCTTTTGCCGGACGGAACTTTTTCCACCATTGCCGCCGAGATCAACAAGGCACAGAAGGAAAGCGCTGATGAGGGTGAAGAAAGTGGCGAAGGCGACGAAGATTGCGAATGATACGAAAGTAACGAAAACGACGAAGATACATCGGAGACGCAGTTAAGAGATGAAAAAAGGCTTCCCTCCGGGGGACATCGGCTTGGCACCGACCGGAGCGGAGCGTAGACCCAGGAGGCGAGACAGCTCTCAGCGAAGCTGACTGATGAGGGGCGTAAATAAGGCGCATAAATACAGGGAAAGACCATGGAACACGGACCATACTATCAAAAACTTCCGGAAATAGAGAGACGATTTCTGGCATATGTAGAAAAACTATCCGCTCTGCCGGTCAGGCTGGATGCTGTGCTTGAGCATGTCAGCGAAGCACTGGCGGAGATCTGTCCTTATTTACATATCGGTAAGGTGGAGGGGATCATGGATACGCCGCCGAACCGTCTGGTCCCGGATGGGATCACCAGCAGAAGACTTCTGTTTTCTGACGGTATTGTGGATGTGTTCAATCCTATTTCTATCTCCTATGAGACGGAAGAAGGGGGGAAGGTCACCTACGAGTTTTACTGGTCCAGCAGCAATCCCATCACAGAGGAAGGGCGTTTCTGGACAGGATGTGTTGCGGAAATGCTGTATCTGTACTTGGGAAGAGCACGGATCTCCAGCATGCTGCACACCTCCATGGGCACCGATCCCATCACAGGTCTGCCCAACATGGGCGCTTTTTTTGCACAGGTGGAACGGATCATTGAGTCGGGCAGGATCACGGATTATACCGCTGCTTATTTCAATATCCGCAATTTCAAATATATCAATAAACTGGTTTCCTTCCAGGATGGCAACGGCGTGATGCGCCAGTATGCGGGAAAAGTAAGGGATCTTATCGGCCGCGATGAAGTGATCGCAAGGCTTGGCGGCGACAATTACGTGGTTCTGGTCCGGAAAAGCAGAAGCGAGGAATTTTTAGAGAAGTTAGAAAAAATTCATGTGGAAGTGGCGACCACCAGTGGGGTGAAGTCCGTTCCGCTTTCCGTACGTGTCGGCATTTACGAAGTAGACAGGCCGCTCCATGTGGCGGATGAGATCATGACGCCGATCTCCATTGCTCAGCAGGTCTGCAGGGAAAATGTGACGGCAAGGCGCATCTATTATACCCCGGAGATGGCGAAGCGGGTGTTCCATGAGAAAAAGGTTTCCATGGATTTTACCAAGGCATTGGCAGAAGGTCAGTTCCACGCCTATTACCAGCCGAAGGTCAGGCTGATCGACGGATCCCTTTGCGGAGCAGAGGCACTGGTGCGTTGGGAAGTAAAAGGACAAACGATCCTGCCCGGCGAGTTTGTGCCCATGCTGGAAAAAGACGGCACCGTGCGGCAGCTGGATTTTGAGATGCTGCGGCAGACCTGCGAGATGATCTCGAAATGGATCGAGGCAGGAAAAGAGCCGGTGAAGATCTCCGTGAACATGTCCCGCTGGCATTTAAAAGATGAAAACTTTGTGGAGACCATCCGTGAGATCGTGGCAAGTTATCAGGTTCCGCCGAAGTGGATCGAGATCGAAGTGACGGAAACCGTGGACTTTGAAGAGTATCACGTGATGCTTGACGTGCTGCAGCGCTTAAAAGAGCTGGGCTTTTCCACATCCATCGATGATTTCGGTAGCGGCTATTCATCCTTGACACTGCTACACCGGATCGATGTAGATGTGATCAAACTCGATCAGAGTTTCTTGTGGGAGCAGTCCGCGAAGGGAAATATACTGATCCGGAATATCATTCGCATGGCAAAAGAACTGGGCATCGAGGTTTTGGCAGAAGGCGTGGAGACAGTGCAGCACAGGGATTTCCTTATGGCATGCGACTGCGATATGGCACAGGGCTTCTTATATGCTATGCCACTGAGAAAAGAAGAATTTGAGAGACGGGCTTTTTCATAAATGATTTTCAATTCGGTTCCTTATCTGATATTTTTTCCCGTGGCGGCGCTGGTGTACTTTGTGCTGCCGGGGAAGGTCCAGAACTACTGGCTGCTGCTGGCAAGTTTCTTTTTCTATATGAACTGGAATCCGGTCTACGGCCTTCTGCTTTTGGCCTCCATTCTCATTACCTATCTGGCTTCCATATTGATTGAAAAAAAGATCGTCCCCAAGGGGGCGCTGGTCTTTTCGCTTGTCAGTAACTTAGGGCTGCTGGCGGTGTTTAAGTACAGCGCTTTTTTTGCGGCGAATGCAAATGCACTGCTGGGAAAGATTTCGGCGGCGAGACTTCCGGTGCCTCAGCTGGTACTTCCCGTGGGCATTTCTTTTTATGTGTTCCAGGCCCTTGGCTATACCATGGATGTGTATCATGGCAGGGAAAAGGCGGAACGGAACTTCTTCCGATATGCATTGTTTGTGTCCTTCTTTCCCCAGCTGGTGGCAGGACCCATCGAGCGCAGCAAAAATCTGCTGCCCCAGTTTCACAGTGTGCACAGATTCGATGCAGACAGGGTGCGAAGCGGTCTTTTGACCATGCTTTGGGGGCTGTTCTTAAAGATCGTGATCGCCGACCGGATCGCCCTGATCGTTACGGAGGTGTTCGGGGATTATCTTTCCTATAACGGCGCCCATATGTTTCTGGCGTCGCTCCTGTTTACCCTGCAGATCTACTGTGATTTTGGCGGCTATTCCTATATTGCCATCGGCAGCGCAAAGGTGCTTGGTTTTACCCTGATGGACAACTTCAGATCGCCCCTTCTGTCATCATCCGTGCGGGAGTTCTGGAAACGGTGGCATATTTCCCTGACCACCTGGTTTACGGATTATCTGTATATCCCCTTGGGCGGAAACCGAAAGGGAACCGCCAGACGGCTGGTGAATGTGATGATCGTCTTTCTGGTCAGCGGACTTTGGCATGGCGCAGACTGGACCTATGTACTCTGGGGCGGATTGAACGGACTGTATCTGGTAGCCGGACATTTGTATGATGAGATGAAAAGGCGCAGGAATGGGGAGCTTGCGGTCGGTGGAAAGACTGCGGATCGCCAGTCGGCAGATCTGAAAAAAACAGAAGAGAAAACTGATGATCGGTCGATGGAGAGCGTAGCAGCCGGACAGGGTTTCTCTTATCGTTTCTGCAGGGGTATCATTACCTACCTGCTCATCAGTTTTGCTTTCTTCATTTTCCGGGCCAACAGTATTACCGATATGATCGGCATGCTCAGGCAGGCAAAGGCAGTGCCGGGCTTTTCAACGCTTCTTGGCGCCGCGCCTGAAACACTGGCCGGGTTGGGCGGCCTGGATGCCGGCGCACTGATCGCATTTATGTGCGCCATTTTGCTGCTTATCGTTGTGGATACGCTGCAGCGCAAAGAAATGGATGTGGTCGCTTACGTATTAAGCCGGGGAAAGGTTTTCAGGTGGTTGGTATACCTTGTCCTCCTGGGTATGATCATGATATTCGGCGTATATGGGAATGAATATACACAGACACAGTTTATATATTTTCAGTTTTAGGGGAAAGTGTTCGCCGTACGAATTATCCCGCTGATCGCGAGAGTAGCGCAGCTGCGTAGCAATCGGCTTTCCCCACACAGTACACGCATTTACAAATATGAAAAAAACACTATCATTCATTTTAAACTGCATACTTCTTCTCGCCCTCCTCTTCGCTTTCTGCTTCGGCATCGTGATGCCCCAGTACAGCGGCAACTATCAGGCTGCCATGCTGGATAAGGTAGAGAAGCTGAAGAGCACGCCGGGAGAGCGGATCATCCTTATCGGTAATTCCAACCTGGCCTTTGGCATAAACAGTGAACAGATCGAGCAGGCCATCGGAAAACCGGTAATCAACATGGGACTTCACGGCGGAACCGGTAACTGTTTTAATGAAAGGGCGGCGCTTCTGGATGTTCACGAAGGCGACCTGTATGTGATCTGCCATACCAATTATGATGATACGGATGAGATCAAAAATCCCCTGCTGGCATGGATCACTATCGAGAATCATATACAACTCTATTCCCTGATCCGCCCTCAGGACTGGCCGGATATGGTGAAAGCCTATCCCACCTATCTGTCCAAATGCCTGCAGTTTTGGCGGATGGGAGACGGCAATGAAGAGACGGGCGATGCCTACAGACGCAGCGCCTTTAATGAAAGGGGAGACAATTTTTATCCCCGTCCCGAAAGCCTTGGGGACATTGACTATTCTTCGGTCTATATCCATCACATCAATGAGGCATCCGCGAACCGTTTGAACGAACTGTACCGCAAACTGCAGGAAAAAGGTGCGGACATGGTGGTCGCGGGTTATCCCATCCCTATGTATGAAAAAGTTCCTTCAGCGGAAGAGTACGATGCGCTGACACAGGAATTGTCGGATGCTTTGGATGCACCGGTGATCTCCAATCTGCGGGATTACCGCTACGATACTTCATACTTTTACGATACCTACGCGCACTTGACAGATATGGGCGTATATGTTAGAACAAATCAGTTGATACAGGACCTGCAAAACTATTATTCCAATCAATAAAGGAGAACACCACCATGCTTTCACAACATTATAAAGATATGTTAGGACAAAAATCCGTGATCAGGGAAATGAACGCAGCGGCCTTTGCTATGGGTGAAAAGATCGGACACGACCAGATCTTTAACTTCAGCCTGGGCAATCCGTCCGTTCCGGCACCGGACAGCGTCAATGAGACCATGCTGAAACTTCTGCAGAATGAAGATTCCCTGGCACTTCATGGTTACAGTGAAAGCCATGGTAATCTGAAGGTCCGCGGCCAGGTGGCAGAGTATCTGAAGAAAACCTATGGCCTGCCTTATACGGCGGATCACGTTTTTATGGCATCCGGCGCAGCAGGCGCCATTGCCCATGCACTGCGTGCAGTTGCCTGCCCCGGCGAAGAGGTGATCACCTTTGCTCCTTTCTTCCCGGAGTACCGTCCTTATGTGAATGAGACAGGCGCAGTATTAAAGGTCGTACCGGCGGATACGGAAAAGTTCCAGATCAACTTCGAAGCCTTTGAGGAAATGCTCAGCGAAAAGACGGCGGCAATTTTGATCAACTCTCCGAATAACCCGTCGGGTATCGTATATTCCACAGAGACCATCCAGAGATTAGCGGATACCCTTCGCAAAGCACAGGAGACCTACGGACATGACATCTATCTGATCTCCGACGAACCTTACCGCGAGATCGTATTTGAAGGGGTGGATGCACCCTGCATTTCCGCTTTTTATGATAATACGCTGATGTGCTATTCCTTCAGTAAATCCATTTCCCTTCCGGGCGAGCGTATCGGCTACGTGGCAGCAAACCCTGCCTGCAAGGATGCGGAAACGATCATTCACATGTGCACACAGATCTCCCGCGGCATCGGCCATAACTGTCCGGCGTCCCTGATCCAGCTTGCAGTAGGAGAGGTGCTGGGAGATACGGCGGACCTTTCCGTGTATGAGACGAACAGTAACATCTTATATAAAGAACTGACGGCTATGGGCTTTTCCATCGTAAAACCCGGCGGAACCTTCTACATGTTCCCGAAGGCACCTATCGCAGATGCAAAAGAGTTCTGCCGGAAGGCTCTGGAGTACAGGCTCGTGATCGTGCCTTCCGATTCCTTCGGCGTGGAAGGCTTCTTCCGTATCGCATACTGCGTACCGACTGAAACGGT
The DNA here is from genome assembly GCA_017550925.1 of Lachnospiraceae bacterium. Lineage (GTDB taxonomy): Bacteria > Bacillota > Clostridia > Lachnospirales > Lachnospiraceae > RGIG7926. The sequence continues at coordinate 6,751 of JAFZNL010000215.1, forward strand.
GGAGCGGTCCCTTGACAGCTTCCGTCAGCTGGCTGCATTCTACGGGATGTCATAAATATCAGATGAAATATCAGACAAACGGGTAAGTTGAAAGAATGAATATAGTGGCTTCCCACTGGGGGGATGTCAGCAAAGCTGACTGATGAGGGGAGCCAGATTAACGAAAAAGAGGGAGTATTAAGATGATCGAGGCGGGACTCGTACTCGAAGGCGGTGGAGTCAGAGGGCTCTACACCTCCGGCGTGCTGGATTTTTTTATGGATAAAGGACTGGAGTTTGCAAATGCCTATGGCGTATCCATGGGAGCATGCAACCTTTGCAGTTATATTTCGGGGCAGCGGGGCCGTACCCTGGCTGTTACCGTGGATCATATGAATGATCCGAATTATTGCGGCGTGCGGCCACTGCTGAAGACCGGTGATCTGTTCAATGCAAAAATGGCTTATGAAGATATCCCGCTTAGGCTGAATCCGCTTGATTTTGAGCATGCCCTTTCCTATCCGGGAAACGCCTACGCCGTGATCACCAATGTGGAGACCGGAAGAGCGGAGTATCCGCAGATCAATGACCTGGAAAGCACCATGATGTATGTGAGGGCTTCGGCATCCATGCCCATGGTATCCCGGATCGTGAAGATCGATGACGGTAAGTACCTGGATGGCGGTATCGCGGACAGCATTCCGATCATGAAATCCTTACACGACGGAAACAAAAAGAATGTGGTCATCATGACCAAGGAAGCCGGCTATATCCGCAAGCCCTTTTCCATGCTGGTAGGAGCCAAGGTGCTGTACCGCAAATACCCTTATCTGATCCATGACCTGGCAGTCCGCCATACGAGGTACAACCGGATTGTTGCTTTTCTGGAAAAAGAGCACGCAAGAGGGAATCTGTTTTTGATCCGTCCCAGCGTGGACATCGGTGTGGGCCGGGTGGAAAAAGACGTGGAGAAGATCAAAGAACTCTATGAGCAGGGTTACCGTGAAGCAGAGAATTGCTATGAAGATATGATGCGGTACCTTGAGAAGTAGATTTACAGAAATGTGCAATAACAGATTGTAGTATAACGGGTGAGGACAAACATATGCAGACATTTATAGAAATCCTGAAATCAATCCTGTTCGGTATCGTGGAAGGTGTGACCGAATGGCTGCCTATCAGTAGCACCGGCCATATGATCATCCTCGATGAATTCGTCAAACTGAATGTGCGGGAAGAATTCTGGAACCTCTTTCTGGTTGTAATCCAGCTTGGTGCGATCCTTGCCGTGGTAGTTTTATTCTGGGAAAAGATCTGGCCCTTCGGACTGACAGCCAATGCCGGCCGCCCCAAACGGGGACGCCGGGATGGAGAAGGAAGCGAGCGTGGCAGATCTCAGGAAGCGGCAGATATCATACCGCTTGGTGGCATCTGCATTAAAACGGATATCCTGCTGCTTTGGATCAAGATCATGATCGCATGTCTGCCGGCAGCAGTGATCGGACTTTTGTTTGATGACTGGATCGACGAGCACCTTTACAATTTTCCCTGCGTGGCAGGAGCGTTGATCTTTTTCGGTATTTTATTCATTATCATTGAAAAGAGAAATGAGGGCAAAAAGCCTCGTGTCCGCTCTGTCGCAAGACTGGACTATCTGACGGTTGTACTGATCGGCGTCTTCCAGGTTCTGGCAGCAGTCCTCCCGGGAACATCCCGCTCCGGCGCCACTATCATTGGTGCGTTGCTCCTTGGGGTAGCAAGACCGGTGGCTGCGGAGTTTACTTTTTACCTGGCCATTCCGGTGATGTTCGGTGCCAGCCTTTTAAAGGTTTTGAAGTTCATCAAAGCGGGCCTTTCCTTTACCGGAGCAGAGGGCGTGATCCTTTTCGTAGGATGCCTGGTTGCCTATGTTGTGTCAGTTTTTGTCATAAAATTCCTGATGGAGTACATCAAAAAGCACAACTTTATACCATTCGGAATCTACCGAATTGCGCTGGGTTTGTTATTATTCCTATATTTCTTTATAAAACGCTGACTTTTTTGTACAAAACAGAGAAAAGCCCCAAATACCCTATAAATATGCACAAAAAATTTGACTTATTTTTTATTTTGCGATATAGTGTTACAAGTAATTAGAAAATAATTTATATGTTATCCATTTTTTACAAAAGTGTGAAAGGAGTATTACCATGGCAGAAGAGAAGAAAGTGGTTGTTACAGATGCAGCAAAAGCAGTAGCTGCTAAAGCACCCGCTAAGGTTGAGGCAGCAAAAGCAGAAGCTCCCAAGGCAGAAGCTAAGAAGCCCGTAGCAGCTAAGAAACCTGCAGCAAAGAAAGCAGCAGCTAAGCCCGCAGCTAAGAAGGCAGCTAAACCCGCTGCTAAGAAGGAAGCAGCTCCTGCAGCAAAGAAAGCAGCAGCTAAGCCCGCAGCTAAGAAGGCAGCAGCTAAGCCCGCAGCAAAGAAAGCAGCAGCTAAGCCTGCAGCAAAGAAGGCAGCTCCTGCAGCTAAGAAGGAAGCAGCTGTTAAGGCAACTGTTAACTATCAGTTCGCTAACCAGGACTACAAAGAGGCTGATTTCGTAAAGATCGCTAAGGACGTATGGAAATATGACCTTGGCAGAAAAGTTGGCGATTTCAAGACTGTTGAGCTTTATGTTAAGCCTGAAGAGAACAAGGTTTACTATGTAATCAACGGCGACGTTACTGGTGACTTTGCCATCTAATCAACATCTTAGTTAAATGTAAAACAGAGAGTCAGGCGACTGCTTGCAGTCATCTGGCTCTTTTTTTCGTTTCTTTTGATTTTCCCTTGACATTATTCCGGGCAAGTGTTATCTTTATCCATGAAGATATTAGCACTCGAACGAGATGAGTGCTAACAAACAAAAAAGCGACGGGGATGAGATCTGTGGAACTGGATGAAAGAAAACTGAAAATCTTACAGGCAGTGGTCAGAAATTATCTGGAAACGGGTGAGCCGGTGGGCAGCAGGACCATTTCCAAATATACAGATCTGAATCTCAGTTCTGCAACTATCAGGAACGAGATGGCGGATCTGGAGGAAATGGGATATATCCTTCAGCCCCATACATCGGCAGGGCGGATCCCTTCCGATCTCGGATATCGCATCTATGTAGACCATATGATGGCCGAGAAGGACAGGGAAGTGCAGGAGATTAAAGAGATGCTCCTGGAAAAAGAGGAGAAGATGGATCAGCTCCTGAAGCAGACTGCAAAGCTCCTTGCCAACGATACCAATTATGCAGCCATGGTTTCGGCGCCGGTCAGAGGTGGGAACAAAGTGAAGTTTGTACAGTTGTCCCGGGTGGATGAGAACCAGCTTGTGGCAGTGGTTGTGGCAGAAGGAAACCTGATCCGGAACAACATGATCGTCATCAGCCAGCCCATCGATGATGAGACGCTGCTGAAACTGAATATATTATTGAACACATCCCTCAATGGTCTGAGCCTCGGGGAGATCAACCTCGGGCTGATCACAGCACTCAAAGCCCAGGCAGGAGCTCATGGAGATATCGTCAGTGAGGTGCTCGATGCAGTAGCGGAGACCATCGGCGAGGATGAGGACCTGGAGATCTATACTTCAGGCGCCAAGAACATTTTCCGTTATCCGGAGCTTTCCGATAACCAGAAGGCCGGCGAGATCATCAGTGCCTTCGAAGAAAAGAAAATGCTGCACTCTTTAGTAGAAGAAACCCTGACCAAGGAAGAGAACACCGGTATCCAGGTTTACATCGGAGAGGAAACACCGGTCAGCGGCATGAAGGACTGCAGCGTGGTGACCGCCACCTACGATCTGGGAGAGGGGATGCGCGGTACCATCGGTATCATCGGACCGAAACGAATGGATTATGAAAAGGTTGTGGATACGATGCGGAGCATTATGAAACAATTAGACAAGATGTATGAAAAAAGGTGACTATTTGCGAATGAGATGTGCGGCTGCCGAAATGATATAGAGATATAGAAAGGGAGTGATCGACATGGATGATGTAACCAGGGAAGAGATCATCAGGGAAGCGATCCAAAACGCAAGAAAAGAGCGGGATAAAAAGAAAGAGCAGGAGAGGAAAGTAAAGAATAAAGGACGCGAACAAAAAGATATGAAAGACAAGAAGCAAAAGACACAGGAAGACATCGAAAAGCTCTTTGAAGACCAGGATGCCAAAGCCGCTGAAAGCGAAACGGCAGAGGCTGAAAGCAAAGAGGCAACCGAGGAGGCAGCTGAGGCGCCAACCGAAGAGGCAGCCGCAGAGGAAACCCAGGATGCACAGGCCGAGGCAGAAACCGAAGATGCGCCGGATGACGCGCAGGGCGATAACGAGGCACGGGAAGAAGCAGAGGAAGGCGGCGAAAGCAAAAAGGGCGGTTTTTTCAAAAAGAAAGAAAAGACTGACAAGAGCAAGGA
>JAFZNL010000216.1 GCA_017550925.1 Lachnospiraceae bacterium
CCGCCGGCAATCATCTCCATCTTCCTTGGCGATGAGCTTTCCAAGATTTTAGAGGCGATCAAGACAGGCACGGCTTATGAGGGGACAGAAAAATCACAGATCAAGCTCGGCGTACATGTACTTCCGAGGATCCCGAAGGACAACACCGACAGAAACAGAACTTCACCCTTTGCTTTCACCGGCAACAAGTTCGAGTTCAGATCCCTTGGATCTTCCAACAGCATCGCTTGCGCAAACATCATGCTCAACAGTGCCGTTGCAGAATCCCTGAAGCAGTATGCAGACCTTCTTGAAGGCGCAGATGATTTCGAAAGCGCACTGAACGAACTGATCAAAAAGACCGTCACCGAGCATGAGAGAATCCTCTTCGACGGTAACGGATACGGCGCAGAGTGGATCGAAGAAGCAACCACCAAGAGAGGGCTTTCCAACCTGCGTACCACCGCAGATGCGATGCCGAAACTCCTTGATCAGAAGAACAAAGACATGCTGATCGCACACAAGGTATTTACCGAGACCGAGCTGGAATCCCGCTGCGAGATCATGCTGGAGAACTACGTAAAGACCGTACACATCGAAGGCGTGACCATGGTGGATATGACCAGAAAAGATATCCTTCCGGCAATCGAAGCTTACCTGCTGCAGGTATCCAAGACCGCTTCCCTGAAGAAGGACATCGACGCAGAGATTTCTCTTGGCTACGAGAAGAAAGTGATCACTTCCCTGTCAAAACTCACCGACCAGATCGACGAGGCAGTGGATGCACTGGATGAAGCACTGGAAAAACTTTCCGATAACGAGAACATCATCAAGAGCTCTGAAGTGATCCGCGATGACATCATTCCGAAGATGGATACCCTGAGAGGATATGTAGACGCTGCACAGATGCAGACCGCAGCGAAGTTCTGGCCTTATCCGGGATATGGTAAATTATTGTTTTCAGTTAAGTAAGAAATTTTCGAGGTAACAACCATGAATGAACAACTAAGCTATATGCGTGAACATGATGCCTGCGGCATAGGCGCCGTAGTCAACATAGATGGCAGAGGTGATTACCGCACCATGGACGATGCCCTCAGCATCGTTGAAAAGCTTGAACACCGCGCAGGTAAAGATGCCAGCGGAAGCGTAGGAGACGGTGTGGGGATCATGCTGCAGATTTGTCATCCTTTCTTTGTAAAGGCAGCCGCTCAGGCAGGGATTACCCTGCCTGATGCCGGTGCCTACGGGATCGGCATGTTTTTCCTGCCTACAGACAAATTGCAGCGTACTTTTGCCATGCGTATGTTCGAGGTGATAGCCGAGAAAGCAGGCTCAGCGGTACTTGGCTGGAGACAGGTACCGATCCATGAAGAAATTTTAGGACAGGTGGCAAAAGACAGCATGCCCTTCATTATGCAGTGCTTTTTGGGAAAACCCGAAAACACCGCTGTCGGTTTTGAATTTGACAGACTTTTATATACGGTCCGCAGAGAATTTGAGCAGAGTAGTGATACAACGTATATCTGCTCTCTTTCTTCGCGTACTATTGTATATAAGGGTATGTTTTTGGTAGGGCAGCTGCGCCGCTTTTATGAGGACCTGCAGAGCAAGGATTACAAAACCGCCCTTGCGTTGGTTCATTCCAGATTTTCCACAAATACGACGCCTAGCTGGGAGAGGGCACATCCGTACCGTTTCCTGGCGCATAACGGCGAGATCAATACCATCCGTGGTAATTCCGACAGGATGCTGGCAAGGGAAGAGACTATGACGAGTTCCCTCCTTTCCGATAATGCGGATAAGATCTATCCGGTGATCGCAGCGACGGGATCCGATTCCGCCATGCTGGATAACACCCTGGAATTTTTGTATTACAACGGATTGGAACTGCCCCTGGCCATCATGGCGCTGGTTCCGGAACCCTGGAAATACAATCGTTTCATGAGTGAGGAGAAAAAAGACTTCTATCATTACTATGCAACCATGATGGAGCCCTGGGACGGACCTGCGGCGCTGCTGTTCACTGACGGCGAACTCTTCGGCGCAACACTGGACCGCAACGGCCTTCGTCCTTCCCGTTATTATATTACGAAAGACAATCGCCTGATCCTGTCTTCGGAGGTAGGCGTTCTGCCCATTCCGCCGGAGAATATTGCGAAAAAATCCCGCCTGATGCCGGGGAAGATCCTTCTTGTTGATACGAAGCAAAAGCGCATTATCACCGATGAGGAATGCAAATCAGATTACGCCACCAGAAGACCTTACGGCGAATGGCTGGATGCCCATCTGTTAAAACTGGCCGAACTTTCCATCCCGAACCACAAGGTTCCCAGTGAACCCCAGCAGGTTCGCGATAAACTCTACAAGGTATTTGGATATACCTATGAGGAAGTCCGTAGCGATATTTTGTACATGGCAAAAGAGGGCGTGGAACCCACGGTTTCCATGGGAACGGATATCCCCCTTGCCGTGCTTTCAGAGCATCATCAGCTGTTGTTCCAGTACTTCAAACAGCAGTTTGCACAGGTGACCAACCCGCCCATCGATTCCCTGCGTGAAAAGATCGTAACAGATACCACGGTTTACATCGGATCCGACGGTGACCTGCTGCAGGAAAAAGGAGAGAACTGCCGAGTCCTCGAAGTGAATAATCCGATCCTGACTGGCGTAGATCTGATGAAGATCAAGACCCTTCATAGACCGGGCTTTGAGACCGCTACGGTTTCCCTTCTGTATTACAAACATACTTCTTTGGAAAAAGCGGTGGACCAGCTTTTTGTAGCTGCAGACCGGGCGATTTCCAAAGGCGCAAATATCCTGATCCTCTCTGACAGGGGCGTGGATGAAAACCACGTGCCCATTCCTTCCCTTCTTGCAGTATCTGCCCTTGAGCAGCATCTGGTAAGGACGAGAAAGCGGACGGCAGTTTCCCTGATCTTGGAGAGCGGCGAAATAAGGGACGTACATCAGGCGGCCTGCATCCTGGGCTTTGGCGCCCGGGCGCTGCATCCTTATCTGGCACATGAGTGTTTTGAAGAGCTGATCAACATCGGACTTTTGGATAAAGATTACTATACGGCAGTGGAAGATTATGATAAGGCACTGCTTTCCGGCGTTGTCAAGATCGCTGCCAAGATGGGTATTTCCACCATCCAGTCCTATCAGTCGGCCAGGATTTTTGAGGCCATTGGACTTGGAAATGACGTGATCGATGAATACTTTACCGGAACCGTCAGCCGTGTGGGCGGCATCGGCATGAAGGAGATCGAAGAGGGGATCGCCATCCGTCATGACCATGCTTTTGATCCCATGGGACTTCCGGTAGACAGTACCTTGGACAGCATCGGTTACCACAACCTGCGTTCCGGTTCCGATAAAGAGGACCATCTCTATGAGCCGGCTACCATCGTCATGCTGCAGCAGGCAGTCCGCACCGGAAACTATGAACTGTTCAAGGAATACGCAAAGCGGGTGGATGATGCCGGAAGACCTCATACCCTGCGTGCCCTTTTGGATTTCGTTCCGGCAGGTGCGAGCATTCCGCTTGACGAAGTGGAAAGCGAAGAGGAGATCGTAAAGCGCTTCCAGGTAGGCGCCATGAGTTATGGTTCCCTTTCCCAGGAAGCCCATGAGACCATTGCCATTGCCATGAACAGGCTTGGCGGTAAGTCCAATACCGGTGAAGGCGGAGAGCTGACATCCCGCTTTGGCACTGAAAAAAACAGTGCGGTAAAACAGGTGGCATCCGGACGCTTCGGCGTGACGGAAGAATACCTTCTTTCTGCGCAGGAGATCCAGATCAAAATGGCACAGGGAGCCAAGCCCGGAGAAGGCGGACAC